>JAIRNB010000298.1 GCA_031258265.1 Treponema sp.
CCTGTTGAACAGATAGCCCAGGCGACCGGGCTTTCCCCGGAAGAGATAGCCGTCTTGTAAGGTATGGCAAGCGGAAGGCTGGTATCGGAATTCAGGGGGCTGAACCTGTTTTAATATCAATGGGAACCGCTTATAAGCTCAATGGGGGGCTGCGGTTTGATCTAAAAAAACAAAAGGCGGGAACTATGAGGAATTTTACTGGACAAGTTGTTTTTTTGATTCTCTTTGCCGGGTTGACTATCCTGTCCCCCCTGGGGGCCCGGGCGGTGAGGGATTCCGATAATACCGGCGGGCCGGTCCGCCAGGAGGAACTGGTGATCTACGGTCTCCGGGGCCCCTCCGGGGTCGGGATGATCCGCCTTTTTGAGGAGCCGCCGGTTCTGCCTAACACGGCGGTTACTGTGGAGGCCCTGGCCCAGGCGAATCTGATGGCGGCGAAGTTCATCGCCGGGGAGGCAAAAATTGGCATCCTGCCCCCGGATACGGCGGCTAAGATCGCTGCTTCCGGTGGGACTAACATACAGGCGGCGGCGGTTACCGGTATGGGGATGTTAAGCCTCCTCAGCGCGGATAGCGCGGTACAGCGGATTGAGGATCTGAAAGGCCGATCGGTGGAAGTGGCGGGCCAGGGGGCGACCCCGGACTATGTGTTCAGGAGGATACTGCTTTCCAAGGGACTTAAGCCCGATACAGACGTGATCTTCGGTTATTCCCTGGCCTACCCGGAGATCGCCCAGGCCCTTATCGCGGGCCGCCTTTCCCTGGCCATGCTTCCCGAACCCTTTGCCACCATGGCACGGGCCGGGAACCCCGGTCTTCAGCCGGTGAGTAATATCCAGGACGAATGGGCCGGGGCTACGGGGACGGGGAATTTTCCCATGACGGTGCTGGTGGTGGACAGCGAATGGGCCCGGACCCACCGGCCGGCCCTTATTACCGTGCTGGAAAATCTAAAGGCGTCGATTGAGTGGGTGGTGTCTAATCCCGCGGAGGCGGGGGCCCTGGTGGAAAAGCATGATCTGGGGCTCCGGGCTCCGGTGGTGGCTGCCGCCGTACCCCGCAGTAACTATGCGTACATCCCCGCGGTGGAAGCCCGGCCCGCCCTGGAAAGTCTTTACCGGGCTTTCCTGGAATTTGCCCCCCAGTCTATCGGTGGGGCCCTTCCTTTAGACAGTTTCTACTGGAAATGACCTCCCTAAAGGCTTCCGGCCTTAACTGGCTCTGGACGGTCCTGGGGGTTGCTGTTCTGCTTTTCATTTGGGAAATTGGCGCCGGGATTCTGGGAAGCGATCTTATCCTGCCCGGCCCCCGGCCCGTGCTGGGCCGTTTTCTTGGCCTGGTTCAAAGCCCCCCCTTCCTGCGGGCCCTGCTGTATTCTTTTTTCAGGGTAATCCTGGGACTCTTCATCGCCGTTCCCCTGGGGATGGTCACGGGAATCGCCTCGGGGCTGGACCGGCGGGCGGCGGCTTTCTTTAAACCCCTGTTCCAAATCGTCTCCGCCACCCCGGTGATGGCGGTGATTCTCATCGCCTTCCTCTGGTTTGGCCAGGAACGGACTCCGGTGTTTACCGCCTTCCTCATGGTCTTTCCGGTGATGGCCGCCAATACTTCCGAAGGAATCAGGGCGGTGGATTCCGGCCTGGTGGAGATGGCCAGAGTCTACGGCCTTTCCCGCTCCCAGCGGCTGCGGGCCCTGTATCTCCCCGCCATCGTTCCCTTCGCCGTCGGGGGGCTGCGGAGTTCCCTTTCCCTCTGCTGGAAGGTGGTGGTCGCCGCGGAGGTACTGGTCCAGCCCCTGCGGGCCCTGGGTACGGGAATGCAGCGGGCCAAGGCCCAGTTGGAAACCGCGGAACTCTTTGCCTGGACCGCCGCCACGGTACTGGCCGCCGCCGCCGCCCAGGGGCTTTTAACAGGGCTGCTGTTCCTCAGCGGCCTCCGCCCTGCTTCCGCCGGGCTTCCCGGCCTTTCCTCCGGAGGCCGGAGGAAAGCCTGAATGTACCCGCGGAGGCTCTGATTGCCCGGCATATCGATTCGAAACCTGGACTTTAGCTACGGGGAAAACCGGATTTTCAGTAAGCTTAACCTGGACATGGGGAAGGAGAACCCCATAGTTATCCTGGGGCCCTCCGGCTGCGGAAAAACGAGCCTGCTGTTTTTGATTGCCGGACTCCTCCGGCCCGCCGGGGGGGAAATTTTAATTGACATGGGCGGGGATGATTCACGGAAACCCCGGCGGGGTATGCCGCGGAATGTCTCCGCGGTTATCGTCTTCCAGGAACCCCGGCTCCTCCCCTGGATGAGCGCCCTGGAGAATGTGGCCCTGCCCATCGAAAGGCTTATGGGAAAGGGGCCTGCCCGGGAGCGGGCCCTTTATTTCCTGGAATTGGCGGGCCTGGGGGATAAGGCCCAAAGCCGGCCCCCAGAGCTTTCCGGCGGCCAGCGGCAGCGGGTGAACCTGGTCCGGGCCTTTGCCTTCCCCAGCCCGGTAATTTTGCTGGACGAACCCTTCCAGTCCCAGGACATCCCCCTAAAGCTCCAGTTGATGGACCTGGTGATGACCCTGCTGGACCGGGAGGAGGGCCGGCTGGTCATCGCCGTAACCCACGATCCCCGGGAAGCCCTTTACCTGGGCCGCAGAATCGTTGTCCTGGGCAGGCCCAGGGCCGGATCGGGCAGCGGAAAAGAAAGTCCCCCAACGGTCCCCGTGTTTGACGAGGTTCTTAACCTGGACCCGGAAGACCGCGCGTACCTTTCCCCCGCCCAACTGAATCTGGAACGCCGGCTCCTGGGGGCTTTACAGGTTTAATTCAAGCAGGGATTGGAAAAGCGGTACAAACATAAATTCGCAGCTTTCAAATACGACAATATCGGGGTGAAACGTATCGATGTACTGCTTTAGATTATTTGTATTTAGAAAGTGTGTCATAATTGTTTCGTTGAAGTGCTGTGCAATATATCTTGAGAAGTAAGTGGCGCCTATGCCTGCATAGCTGTCCCGTAATAATAAAATTGTCAGGGGATTTGCGGCGGAATTTTCAAATACCTCATTGAAGTCCGAATTAGGAAGCTCCAAGTCATTGAAAGGGCTGTCATTCGATTTCTTGTATGTGATCTCCTCCTTCAGTGTTACATCCGCTGTACCGTTTTCATCACATTCGATAATAATATCATCCGTTGTATAGGGAATAATTTCCGGGAAATGCACATTAATATGTTTCATCAATTCGCGGTAGGCGAAAAAGGCGGCGATCTCATTGTAATGGGCCAGATCCCCGGGCGGCGCTTTGGGGTATAACAGGTAACGGTCTTTTTGCGCCATTAGGGCCTGCCGGATGCTAAAGACATCAACGGAGGTATTCTCTTTTAGATAATCGGTTATAATATCCAACTGGACAGGTTCTGGTCCGCGCAGTATTGTTTCTGGGTAATATTCGGGGTAAATCGTCTCCTTGGTGGTACAAAACATAACAATAAGGGGTATGCCCTCTTTGTCCAAATAGTTTTTTATAGCACTTAACTTTTGGGCAAAAGCCCTCAGTTGTTCATCGGAAAAAATTGCCCGTCCCTGGAATTTCGCTATCAGCGCATGATTGGTACCACTAAAAAAATGGTGGCCCTCTTTTCCAACAGTGTATGATAAACCACCTTCCTGGTAGTGGAAGCTCCATTGCGGCCCGTTAATTTTCCGATACAGATTTATTAAGGTTTCGCGGAAACCCACATGATCGTTAAACCACCGCTCGAAGATCCGTATGTAGTGGCGCGGATGCTTTTTTATCACCGACAGGGGAAGGCGGTCTGCCAGCATGCGGTTTTCCCATTTTGAGATGACGCCGCTCCGCAGGTCCGTGGAAAAGAGGGGGATGAGCAGCATGATTACGAAAATTCCCCCAAAAGCCGTATTGAATATCTTTTTTTTCATGTTAATTTCCTAGAATCTAAAGTAGATAAAGGGGTTGTACGACGAGGAAACGACAAAAACCACCGATAAGAAAAAGAGCAGCAGACTCAATACGGTGGGAACATAGCGGAAAACCGGGTTTTGCCGTTGTTTGAATATATGCAGTTTTGCTATGGGAGTTGAAGCGAAGACAGCTAAAATTAACACGGCAATGGTGTTCGGCGTCAAATAGTACCCAAGGGTATAGCCGACATTTTCCGATTTTATCATGCCAAACATGATGCCCAGGTATTTTAAGGCACTCTGCAGGCCCTCGGCCCGGAAGAATACCCAGCCTACCATGACAATCAGCATGGTCAGGATGTAGCGCAGGATCGCGGGGGCCCCCGGTTTTGCTTCCCTGATATGCAGCAGGCGTTCGGCAATCAAAAAGCATCCATGCCAAAGGCCCCAGACAATAAAACTAAACTGCGCTCCATGCCAAAGTCCGGTGATAAAAAAGACGATGAAAAGGTTAACATAAACGTTACCCCGCCGGTTTCCTCCCAGGGGGATATACACGTAATCTTTGAACCACGATGAAAGGGAAATATGCCATCTTCGCCAGAATTCGGTAATGGTCTTTGATATATAGGGATAATCAAAATTTTCCTTGAAATCAAAGCCGAACATTTTCCCCAGGCCGATTGCCATGTCGGAATAACCGGAAAAATCAAAGTAAATTTGAAAGTTGTAGCAAACAAGCCCAAGCCACGCGATAGCCGGGCTGTGCGTCGTGGGAGGATTGGCAAAGATCAGGTCCACCGTATAACCCATGGTATTGGCGATGAGAACTTTTTTCGCAAGGCCGACAATAAAACGCCGCGATCCCCGGACAAACTGTTCAATACCTTCGTTCCGTGAATATATCTGCCGTTCAATGTCGGTGTAACGGACAATGGGGCCCGCTATGAGCTGGGGAAAGAAGGAAATGTAAAACGCCATCAGGGCTGGATTCTTTTGCAGTTCTACTTTTCCCCGGTACAGATCGATGATGTACGACATGCCCTGGAATGTAAAGAATGAAATACCAATGGGCATAACGATACTGCGGCCCGCAAAATTTGTACCAAAAAACAAATTAAAGGCCGACAGGGTAAAGTTAAGGTACTTAAAGTAGTACAGGATACCAAGATTGGCAAAAATACCTGCGGCTAGAAGGACCCCCCGCACGCGCGATCCGGCGGCATGGATCGCCCTGCCGAAAAGGTAATTGATCGCTATGGACAGGAGCATGATCAGAATGTATGCGGGTTCCCCCCAGGCGTAGAAAAAAAGGCTGGCCAGGAGGAGAAAATAGATACGGTAGCTTTCCTTGAGAAGGCGGTAACCCAGGATCGTCAGGGGGAGGAAGAAAAACAGGAATATCGTTGAGCTGAATACCATGCTGTCCCTTAAATGCCTGTAACGAAAGTTGGAAGCTAATATAATATGGACAAAAAATAGTGTCAAGCTTTTTTTGGCTGGGTTTTGTCAACGTACATCAAATGTTCATCAATAGAAATATCCAGTAGAAACCTCACCTGTTTCCGTCCCATAAAAAAAGCCCCCGGTTTTCCGGGGGCTTTCAGGGGCGCGGAGGCTTCCCCCCGCCGGCGGGGTTTTAGGCCTTCCCCGCGCTGCCCAGGACGTTCTGGTTCTTGTGGGCGTAGAGTTTTTTCAGCTCGTCGCGGGCGGGGCCCAGGTACTTGCGGGGGTCAAACTCATCGGGCTTTTCGGCAAAGACCTTGCGGATCATCGCGGTCATGGCAAGGCGGCCGTCGGAATCGATGTTGATCTTGCAGACCGCGCTTTTGGCGGCGCGGCGGAGCTGATCTTCGGGAATACCCACGGAATCACTGAGTTTGCCGCCGAATTTCTCGATGATCTGCACGTACTCGATGGGTACGGAGGAAGAACCGTGGAGTACGATGGGGAAACCGGGTATCTTTTTTTCAATTTCCTCAAGAATGTCGAAGCGGAGCGGGGGCGGGATCAGGATGCCGTTGGCGTCCCGCGTACACTGTTCGGGCTTGAATTTGGCCCGGCCGTGGCTGGTCCCGATGGAGATGGCCAGCGAATCCACCTTGGTCTTGTTCACAAAGTCGATAACCTCGGAGGGCTGGGTGTAGTGACTCTTTTCGGAGGAAACATCGTCTTCCACTCCCGCCAGGACCCCCAGCTCACCTTCCACCGTTACGTAGTCCTTCTGGGAATGGGCGTGTTCGCACACCTTCCTGGTCAGGGCCACATTTTCATCGTAGGGAAGGTGGGATCCGTCGATCATAACCGATGAGAAACCGGTTTCAATACAGTCCTTGCAGAGTTCAAAGCTGTCCCCGTGGTCCAGGTGCAGAACAACGGGAATGTCGTAACCCAGTTCGTGGGCGTACTCAACCGCCCCCTTGGCCATGTTTTTCAGCAGATTCTGATTGGCATACTTCCGGGCCCCCGCCGAAACCTGGAGGATCACCGGGGATTTGGTTTCCACACAGGCCTGAATAATGGCCTGAAGCTGCTCCAGGTTGTTAAAATTGTAAGCCGGAATGGCGTAACCGCCGGTAATTGCCTTCTCAAACAGGGCCTTTGTATTCACCAGGCCCAAGTCTCTATAACTGGTCATTGAACACTCCTTGCATAGGGTAATCTTATATAATGTTAAGCCAAGGCCGGGACTTGGTCAATTGACCAAAGGCGCCGGGAAGGACCATACTTATCAGCCATGGAGGGTCTTATGGGCCAGACTGTATACAATCCGACGTTTGATTCGCTGAGGAATTTTACGTGTCCCGAATGGTTTAAGGACGCGAAACTTGGTTTTTGGAGCCATTGGGGCCCGCAAAGTGTGCCGATGTTCGGCGACTGGTACGCCCGGAACATGTACATCGAAGGTTCGGCCCAGTACCTGTACCATGTCCGCCATTACGGGCATCCGTCAAAATTCGGGTACAAGGATCTGGTTAAACAGTGGAAGGCGGAACAATTCGATCCCGATGCCCTGGTGGACCTTTACCACAAGGCGGGGGCGCGTTACATCGTCGGCCAGGCCATGCACCACGATCATTTTTTCAATTTTCCCTCCACACTTAACCGCTTTAATTCCACGCGGGTGGGCCCGATGAAGGACATTTGCGGCTTGTGGAAGCGGGCCGCCGGCAACCTGAAGATGCCCTTTGGCCTTACCGAACACATGGGCGCGACTTTTTCCTGGTGGTCCGTCAATAAGGGCGCCGACCGTTACGGGCCCTACGCGGGCGTTCCCTACGACGGGAACGATCCTGAGTACCGGGATTATTACCTTGACAACGCGGAGCATTACCACGCGGACAAGGGCGCCGAAATCGATCGCTGGTACACCGGAAATTCAACATACCACGCGTACTGGCTTGCCGTCATGAAGGAACTTATCGACCTGTACACGCCGGATCTCCTCTACTCCGACGGGGGCCTGCCCTTTGGCGGTTCCAACACGGCGGCAGGTTCGCCCGCGGCGGTGGAGGGGGACGCCAACTACGCCTACGGGCTGGAGGCGGTGGCCCACCTGTACAACAAGTCCATCCAGGCCCACGGCGAAAACCGGGCCGTCTACACCCAGAAGGACCGGCGTCCGGAGGTCCACGAAATCGGCGTACTGGACATCGAAAAAAGCCAGCTCCCCGGCATCGTCCCGCGGCCCTGGCAGACCGACACCTGTATCGGCAACTGGTTCTACGACGTGCGCCAGCAGTTCAAGCGGCCCGGCCACATCATCGAAATGCTGATCGACATTGTTTCCAAGAACGGTTCGATGCTGTTGAATATCCTGCAGCGGCCCGACGGCACCATTGATGAGGAAACGCGGTACATCCTTAACGAACTGGCGTCCTGGTTCCCCCTGTGCGGTGAGGGGATTTACGGTACCCGGCCCTGGCGGATCTTCGGCGAGGGCGGGTCCGGCGTGGTCATAGACCGGTTCAAGGAAGACGAGGTCTCCTGGCAGGAAACCGATTTCCGCTTTACCGCGAAGGGGGACCGGCTCTACGCCTTTATGATGAAGGCCCCGGAGAACCGGGTCGCCGTCCTCAGAAGCCTGCGTCCCGATGAAAAGGCCCTGTCCGTTACCCTCCTTGGGCATGGACCGGCGCCCTTTTCCCAGAATTACGGCGTCGTAACCGTAAAATTGCCGGCGGAACTCCCCACGCCTTACACCAACTGCCTGGCGATTCAACTGGCGCGATAACAGGCCAGGAATTCATGGGGGCGAACCGAAGGCGGGAACCCTGCCTTTGTCAGCCTTTTACCGCGCCAATGGTAAGCCCCCGGACAAAGTACTTCTGGAAAAACGGGAAGATGAAGAGCATGGGTCCCGCCGCCAGCACACACAGGGCCATCCGGGCGGTCTCCCCCGGGAGTTCCGCGATATTAACTGCGGAAGACCCTACCTCCCGCATGGTGGTAAGCAGAAGCTGGATGTTTGCCATTATCCTGTACAGGTAGAATTGCAGGGAAACAAGCCGGGGGTTGTCTATATAAAGCAGAGACCGCCACCAGTCGTTCCAGTACGCAAAGGCTACAAACAGCCCGATAGTCGCAAAGGCGGGTTTTGATATGGGTACGATTATCCTGAAAAAAATCCTTGTTTCACTGGCCCCGTCTATTTTGGCCGCGTCAATGAGGGAACTGGAAAGATCCGAAAAAAAGCCCCGCATAAGGAACACGTTCCAGGGGGAAATAACCCCCGGCAGGATCAGTACCAGCAGGGTATCCTTGAGGTGGTAGTAGCGGGTTATCATAATATACGAAGGAACCATGCCGCCGTTGAACAGCAGGGTAAAAAGAAGAATAAACGAAAACAGTTTTTGCAGGGCATAATCCTTGCGGGATATAACATAGCCAAACATGCCGGTACAGAGCAGGCTGATAAGGGTTCCCACCACGGTTACCAGGATGGTTACCTGATAGGCGTTGATGATCTGCTGGGGCTTTCTGAAGATATACGAATAGGCGCTGACCGAAAACTCTTTTGGGATCAAGGCATAGCCGTTGGCGGAAAGCGCCGCGTCGGTGGTAAAAGACGCGGACAAAACCAGCAATAACGGAACCACACAGATCAGGGATATGAGGACAAAAATCCCGTTAACCGTTATGGTGCTTACGATCTTTATACCTTTTGTTTTAACCTGCATAAACGCGCTCCTAAAAAATACCGCTTTCCGGGTTGATCTTCCGGACAACCAGGTTGCTTACCAGTACCAGGATGAATCCCACCACCGATTGATATAAGCCCATGGCAGACGCCATGCCCACATCGCCGGTAACCCGCAGAGCCCGGTATACGTAGGTGTCGATCACATCGGTAACCGGGTACAGGGGGCCAGAATTCTTGGTGAGGAAAAAGAACATCCCGAAGTCGGAATAAAATATCCCCCCAATGGCAAGGATCGAAAGCAGGGTAATAAGGGGTATTAGAAAAGGGATGGATATACGGAAGGTGATTTGGAATTTATTGGCCCCGTCTATGGCTGCAGCCTCAAACTGGTTGGTATCAATGGACATTAGGGCGGCGTAATACAGGAGGGTATTGCTGCCCACCCCTTTCCATAGAGACACAATGGGGAAAATATAGATCCAGTGTTTGGCTTCCAGGTAGAAATTGGGAGGGCTAAAACCCAGGGTCTGCAAAAAACGGGGAACCAGGCCCATTTGGGGGTTTACCAGGGCGTAGACAATGTAACTGACCACGATCCAGGAGAGGAAATAGGGCATGAACATGGCGGTCTGATAGATTTTTACCTGGGTTTTGGGCAGTTCGAACAGGAACAAGGCCAGGGTAACCGCGATGACCAGGCCGAGGATGATAAAGGCAAAATTAAAGAGCAGGGTGTTCCGGGTAACCCTGAGGGCATCCTGGGACCGAAAAAAGAATTCAAAGTTTTTCAATCCTACCCATTCGCTTCCCAGAATACCCCTGGCAAAATTCAGCCGCTTAAAGGGGATAAGGAGGCCAAAGAGGGGGAGGTAATTAAAGAAAAAAAGGAACGTAAGGCAGGGCAGGGCGAGAATAGTCAACTCAAGGCTTATCTTTTTTCTTTTGCGTTTACCCATGTATGCCTCCCGGGATTGGGGCTGTCCGTCCAAATGGAGGACAGCCCCCGGTTAATTCAGAAAAGGGAATCTATCTTTTTGTAAGTTTCCAGGCGTCCAGTTGCCGCTGCTGTTCCGCGATAACTTTGGCGCTGCCCGCGGCTTCAAGGGCGGCCAGGAATTCCGGCAGTACCCGGTTGGGATCTACTGAACCGGTTATCAATTGAAGCTCGTATTGCTTAACAACGGCGGTACAATTGGCAACCTCATTGGCCACCGGTTCCGTATCAAAGGCGAAACCCAAAATCGGGGAGGGGGTTGCCTGCATGGCCACTTCCAGCGCGTCGGCCCAGCGGGTAGGGGTTTCCCCTTCGGTTAAGTAGAGCAGGGTCGGCCTCATGTATACCCATTCACCCAGACTGCCCAGATAATAACCGCCGTCCTGGTTTAGCCTGATGTGATCCTTGTCGATTCTTGTCCAGTGTTTGCCTTCTATCCCCCTGGTAATCAGGTTGAAAAGATAGGCGTCGGCCATCATGAGGTCGAGGAACTTCATTGCCAGTTCGGGATTTTTGGAGGTGGCGCTGACGCTGGTCATGCAGGAAGTAACCGTGTTGGTATTTACCACTGAATCCGAAAGGAAGGCGTGAACCATTTCCCGCCCTCCGTGCTGTTCGGCCCGGGTTATTTCGGACCCCACCGAGTAGACCCAGTCGATTTCGACAGGCGCCCGGCCCGCCAGCTTATCCTGGGTTAGATCGGGCTGGGTAACCGCGTCGGCACGGATATAGCCCTTTTCAAACCAGGAACGGGTCAAGCTTATTATTTCCTTGTACTCCGGAGTGGCGTATATATTCACCACCTTCAGGTTCGGATCGCTCATTTTAATGTACCCCGGCTCTACACCAAGGCTGTCATATCCGTAGGTCAATTGCCAGGCAAAATTTCCGGGAACAAAAGAGAGGTTTGGCAGTTCCCGTTTCAGGCCCGCCAGGAGGGGATCCAGGTCCTGGAAGGATTTAATATCCTCCGCTTTCAGGTTAAACCGGTCCAGCCATTGTTTCTCTATGACGGCAACGGTGGTTGAGTTCAGCTGGGACTGAATAGAAAGGCCGTATATTTGCCCATTCACCTTCGCGCCTTCCAGGGCGGCAGGGGGGCTGCCCTTTACAATGTTTTGACCGTACTGGGAAAGCAGGTTGTCCAGCGGCAGCCAGGCGCCCCGGGGGACATACTGGTAGATGAGGGAACCGTTTGTCCACGCGAAATCAAAGGTCTCCTGGCCCGCGATAACCATGGGTAGTTTGTTAAAGTAATCACTTACCTGAACGATCCGCAGCCTGGCGCCGACCTTGTCCTTGATGTACTCGTTCACCGCGGCGCATACCTCTGCGGTATCCGGCTGGGGATCGCCCAAGACATACCAGAGCAGTTCCGGCAGTTCCCCGGACTGCTGTTGCGCCCTGGCGGAAACCATTGATACGCCCATAACCGACAGGATTAAGGGCAGCACGATAAACTTCTTCATACAAGAACCTCCGAAAAATTTATTGATACAGGCATACGCCCGCATTTAACCCGTATATACGTCCCGTGTGTATATGATTTGCCCATCGAAAACCCTGGCGTGGATACAATAACTGTGCTTACGGTCCGGAAAGGTTTGAATAGAGTGTTGTTTTGTCTACTTTTTAATAATTCATCGGGGGGGGGGGGGGGGGGGTTTTTTGTCAGTATAAGGGTACGTAAAACCACCGTGTGGTTTTTT
>JAIRNB010000309.1 GCA_031258265.1 Treponema sp.
TTCTTCGGTAAAGGGAAACGGCTATGCACTATACCGATTATTGCGATTCGGGGATCTATGAAAGCGCCCTGGTCTATGAAAATGCCCTGGGGGAAACTATCCCCATCCGCTACGTTCCCCCGCTGGAGGAATTCCCCGCCCCCCTGGCCGGCGGAAAGGCGGGACAGACAGAACGGCAGGCGGGACAGGCAAGACAGGCGGGGCTTTTCTTCAAGAGCGCCAAACCCTATTTTTTCATTGCCCCCGCTTTTTTATTTATCCTGTTCTGGCTTTATCGTCCCCTGGCCGGGAATTTCTACTATGCCTTTACCCAATGGGCCATGGTTCCGGGAACCCGGCCCCAGTGGGTGGGGATAAACAACTTTTTACGCTTTACCGGGAGCAAGGACTTCGGCATTGCCATCTCCAACACGGTTTTTTATACCCTGGGACTCCTGCCCTTTTCCGTGGTCATCCCCCTGTTCCTGGCGGCAGTTAGCAATCAACTCCCGCCCAGGGTAAAAAACATCTACCGGATTATTTTGTTTGTCCCCATGATCATGGCGCCGGTCTCCGCCGCCGCTATTTGGCGCTGGCTGCTCCATCCCAGCAACGGCCTGGTAAACCTTATCCTCCGGGCCCTGAACATTACTTCTTCTAATGTGGCCTTCTTTTCCGATCCCGCCGCCGCGCGGATCGCCATCCTCGTTATCACCGGCTGGAAAATGACAGGTTTCGGTACGCTGATATTCTCGGCGGCCCTTGCCGGAATCGATTCCATGTACTACCAAGCCGCCTCCCTGGACGGAGCCTCAAACAGACGCATGTTTCTAAGCATAACCATCCCCCTTGTTTCTCCCTCCATTATGCTCATGGTAATGATGAGTATCCTCTTTGCCAGCCAATGGACCTTTACCTATATCGATATCCTTAGCGGCGGGGGGCCTTTTGGCAGATCGACCAATATCTATTACGAAATGTACAAGTACGGCTTTCAAAATTTGGATGTCGGCATGAGTTCCGCGGCGGCAAATCTGTTTCTTGCCGTCTTTGGCTGCATAGGACTCCTCCTTTCACAGCTTTCAAAGGGCCTGAGCTTCTATGATAATTAACCGGCGGGCGCAAATAAGAGGCCGTTTCCAGGCCGCCGCCGCCCACACATTAATGCTTATTTTTTGTTTCCTCGCGGTATTCCCCGTCTACTGGATGATCGTTTCATCATTCAAAAACGAAGGGGAAATATTTTCCCCCAGCCTCTGGCCCCAGGCCTTTACCCTGACAAATTATATGTATGCCTTCCGGGAGCTTCCCATTCTGCGGATGCTCCTTGTTTCCTGTGGTACCGCCCTTTCTCAGACTCTCCTCCAGCTTGGTACCGGGATACTGGCCGCCTACGGCATGATCCGCTTTTCATTCCGGGGCAAAAGCCTCTGCACCCTCCTCCTAAGCCTGGCCTGGCTTATCCCCATACAGTCGATCATGATCCCCAATTATGTGCTGATAGTCCGCGCCGGACTTGCGGATAACCCCGCGGCGATTATCCTGCCCCACGCCGCATCGGCCTTCGCCATCCTTAACCTGGTTCAAGCCTTTAAGTCCTACCCCCTTTCGATTATCGAAGCGGCCCACATTGACGGCGCCTCCGATATGGCGATCCTCCTCATGGTTATTCTGCCCAATATGATGCCAAGCATTTCTTCCCTGGGGATTCTCCTGTTCATCACCTCATGGAACGATTACCTGTGGCCCCGGCTGGTTATCCGGCACATGGAAAATGCCCCCATCCAGATAGGACTGCGCTCGTTCATCAGTTCCGACACGAATCTTTGGGGTTCTCTCATGGCCGCCACTACGGTATCCTGTATCCCTATATTTGTGTTGTATACCGCCCTTCAGCGCAAAATCGTGGACTCCTTTGTGAAATGGGGCCTAAAATAAATAAACGGGAGTAAAATGAATAAAATGACAGATACAAACGTTCCTAAGTCGATCCCCCTGGAGGGATGTTTGAACTTTCGGGATCTTGGCGGTTATGCCGGGGAGGGAGGCGGGAAAATACGCCATGGACAGCTATACCGCGCCGATGATCTCTCCAAACTCAGCGCCGCCGATATTACCCGTATCGAAGAACTGAGCATTTCCGTCGTCATCGATCTGCGCTCCGCCGCGGAACTGAGTCACGCCCCCAATCCCCTGGCCGAAAGGCCGGGCTTTGCGTATCACCATATCCCGCTCCTGGACGGCGTTAATTCCGCCCCCGGCAGCCCGCCGGGGATCCAAAGTCTGCCGGAGATGTACAAGTCCCTGCTGCCAAACGCCGGCGTCCAGATTAACCAGGTGTTTCAGATCCTTGGAAACCGGGAAGGCCGGAGCCTGGTGTTCCACTGTACCGCGGGGAAGGACCGGACAGGGGTCATCGCCGCCCTCATCCTGAATCTCTGCGGCGTGGCGGATAAGGACATTATCGCCGATTACGCCCTAAGCTATGAAAAAATACGGCCCCTCTGCGACATGATGACGCGGCGGGCCCGGGAGGCCGGCATTGAAATTCCCGAACACCTGCTCCGCTCGGACCCGGCCTTCATAGCGGAATTTTTAGACTTCCTGAAAAAGACCTATACCGGCGCGGAATCGTATCTGCTAAACACCGGTTTAAGCGCCGCTTGCCTGACAGGGCTTAAGGCCAGCCTTCTAAGCAAGACCGCTTGACAACTAAAATGTAGGATGACAAAAACAAAACCACATAAGTGTAGGAAAATTAGGTACTTTTTCCATATTTCCATATCCCCATCCGGGAACTTAATTCCATTCAAAACCTAAACCCCTTCCGGTAAAACCGGAATCCCCGAAAACCGGGGATTCCGGCCCTTCCCCCGGACCAAAATTCAAATTTTAGCGCTTTTTCTCCGGTATCCACCGGCCCTTGGCATGGTTCTGGCTTCATTTTATTTAAGAATCGGTTTCAAAATCGTAACTGCGTGGAATCGGTCTGGCAACATTTTGTTAGGAGGACAGAAAAGTGCGAAAAAGAATCGGCATCCTGGTAATCCTGCTGGCTTGCATGGGAGTTTCCCTCTTTGCCCAGGAAAGTAACGAAAGTCTGGGATTCTCCCTGGACGTAATATGGCTCTTTATCGGGGCCATCCTGGTGTTCATCATGCAGGCGGGTTTCGCCCTGGTGGAAACCGGCCTTACCCGGGCAAAAAACTCCACCAACATCACCATGAAAAACGTGATGGACTTCTGTTTTGGAGCTATCGTGTACTGGGCCCTGGGCTGGGGCTTCATGTACGGGAAAGACGCTCTGGGCGGTCTTATCGGGACCGATCAGTTTTTCTTCAGCAACATGGAATTGACTCTGGAAAACGCGGATATATATAAGAATTGGTTTTTCCAGGTAGTCTTCGCCGCCACCGCGGCTACTATCGTGTCCGGGGCCATGGCGGAACGGACCCAGTTCAAATCTTACCTAATCTATACCTGCTTTATTTCCGCCTTTATCTATCCCATTTCCGGGCACTGGGCCTGGAATGCCGACGGCTGGCTTGCAAAACTTGGGTTCCACGATTTCGCCGGTTCTACGGTGGTCCACTCCGTAGGCGGTTGGGCGGCCTTCATGGGTGCCATCGTCCTGGGCCCCCGGATTGGGAAATACGTCAAAGGATCGGATGGGAAAGTTACCGTCAAAGCCTTCCCCGGCCACAACATCCCCTATGCCGCCTTGGGTGTCCTCCTGCTGTTCTTCGGCTGGTTTGGTTTTAACGGCGCTTCCACCCTTACATCCCTGGGCGGGGGCAGCGTATGGAGCGGTATCAATATCTCCCGGGTTTGCACCACCACCACCCTGGCAGCGGCGGCCGGCGCGGTAAGCGCCCTTGTTTTCTCCTGGTTCTGGTTTAAAAAGCCCGATGCTTCCATGACCCTGAACGGGCTCCTGGCGGGACTGGTGGCGATAACCGCGCCCTGTGGAGTGGTTTCTCCGGCGGCGGCGGTTATCATTGGCCTTATCGGCGGGGTTCTCGTAGTCCTGGCGGTGGAATTTATCGACAAGGTTCTCAAAATCGATGATCCGGTGGGCGCCGTTTCGGTCCACTGTGTCTGCGGTATCTTCGGGACCCTGGCGGTCGGTATCTGGGCTAACGCCCCGGAAGACGGAGTCCTGGGGCTTCTCCATGGCGGCGGTTTCGCCCAGCTTGGAAAACAGCTTGTGGGTGTTTTCTCGGTCGGCGCCTGGGCGGCCCTGACAAGTTTGGCATTGTTCTTTATCATCAAGGCAATCACCGGCCTGCGGGTTAGTCCCAAAGAAGAGATGATGGGCCTTGACCTGTCTGAACACAAGGCGGAAGCATACGCGGGCTTCCAGATCTTCAGCAACATGTAAGTAAGGAGGCGGAAGATGAAATTAATCATTGCGTATATTCAGCCCCACGCGCTGAACGATGTAAAACAGGAGCTTTTCAAGGCCGAGGTGTATAAGATCTCGGTAACTAACGCCATGGGCTGCGGCCAGCAGAAAGGCTACACCGAGCAGTTCCGGGGCGTGGAAATGGAGGTGAATCTTCTCAAAAAGGTTCGTATAGAAATTGCCGTGAACGATAACTTTGTTAAACCCACGGTGGACGCGATTATCCGGGGGGCCAGGAGCGGCGAGATTGGGGACGGGAAGATATTCGTCCTTCCTATCGAGGAAACCATTCGCATCAGAACCGGGGAGACCGGCAGCGCGGCTATCGGATAATCAAGCAAAACAACGTCAAAAAAGGCAGGATTCCGGTCCTGCCTTGTTGAAATTTACCAGGATTCGGAGGTTGTATGAATTGCTGTGATGAAGGCTGCTGCGGGGGAGTTGATTTTACCCAAACCCCGATAGCGGAGCTGTACGGTTCGAATTGCTTTTCCAACGCGGTAATGCGGGAAAGGCTTCCGAAGAATATTTATAAAGAGATTCTGGCGGTTCAGGCCGGGGAAAAGGAACTGACCCTGGAAGTAGCGGAGGTGGTGGCCGCTTCCATGCGGGACTGGGCTATCGAAAAAGGGGCAAGCCACTATACCCACTGGTTTCATCCCCTTACCGGGCTTACCGCCGAAAAGCACGACGCCTTTATTTCTCCCACCGGGGACGGCGGCGTACTGCTGGAATTTTCCGGGAAGGAACTTATCAAAGGTGAACCCGACGCCTCTTCATTCCCTTCCGGGGGTTTAAGGGCCACCTTCGAGGCCCGGGGTTATACCGCCTGGGATGTGACCAGCCCCGCCTTCCTCAAACAGGATAAAACCGGGACTACCCTTTGTATCCCCACGGCGTTTATCAGTTACTACGGCCAGGCCCTGGACAAAAAGGTCCCCCTCCTAAAATCCATCGACGCCCTTTCAAAGCAGGCTATCCGTGTTCTCCGGGCCCTGGGGAACAATGCCAGTAAGCGGGTATTTACCACCGTGGGACCGGAACAGGAATACTTCCTGGTGGACAGGGAATTCTATAATAAACGGCCCGATCTTATCCTTACCGGCCGCACGGTTTTCGGCGCCCTCCCCGCCAAAGGGCAGGAGCTGGAGGATCATTACTTTGGCGCGATTAAAGAACGGATCGCGGATTTCATGCGGGAACTGAACTACGAGCTGTGGAAGGTGGGGATTCCCGCCAAGACCCAGCACAACGAAGTAGCCCCCAACCAGTTTGAAATTGCCCCCATCTATGCCAACAGTTCGGCGGCGGTGGACGCAAACCAACTGGTCATGGAGACGATCCGCAGTGTGGCCCGCCGCCACGGCCTGGAAGGGCTGCTCCACGAGAAACCCTTCGCGGGAGTCAACGGTTCCGGCAAGCATAACAACTGGTCCATGGCTACCGACGACGGCCTTAACCTCTTTGAACCCGGGGATGATCCCGCGTCCAACGCCAGGTTCCTTCTCTTTGCCGCGGCGGTGGTGGAAGCGGTGGACCGTTATGCCCTGCTCATCCGCTCGTCCACGGCCACCAGCGCCAACGAACACCGGCTGGGCGCCAACGAGGCCCCCCCGGCGATTATCTCCGTCTTCTTCGGCGGTCCCCTGACGGAAATTTTGGAAAATATTGCCGAAGGCAAAGCCGGGGGCAAGGCGGAAAGCGGCGCCACGATCAAGATTGGCGTTACCAGCCTTCCCGCGCTGCCCAAAGACGTGTCCGACAGGAACCGTACCAGCCCCTTTGCCTTTACGGGAAACAAATTTGAATTCCGCATGGTGGGTTCCTCCCAGTCTATCGCCACCCCCAACACCTACCTCAATGTGGCGGTGGCCCAGGTTCTTTCCGAATACGCGGATAAACTGGAAGGGGCTTCCAACAAGCAGGAGACCATCCAAAATATCATCAAGGAATCCTATTCAAAACACCGTAAGGTGGTATTCAACGGAAACAACTACTCCGATGAATGGGTACTGGAAGCGGAACGGCGGGGCCTCCCCAATGTACGCAGCGCGGTAGACGCCCTCCAGATTCTTATCCGCAGTGAAACCGTATCCCTCTTTGAAACTCACAAAGTCCTCACCAAGGAGGAACTGGAAAGCCGCTACCACATTTACCTGGAAAAGTATTCCAAGCAGGTAAATATCGAGGCGGGAGTAACTATCGATCTGGCCCGCCGTTATATTTTCCCGGCGGTTACTTCCTATGCTTCTTCCCTGGCTCAGGACGCGGCGGCCCTGGCGGGAATCGGGGCCAACAATACCGCCCAGTCCAAACGGGCCAAGCGAATCGCCGATCTGGCCTCGGAACTCTTTGACGAAACCGCCAAGCTGGAGACCTCTTTAACCGAGGCCCAGGGGATCGAAGACGCTTTTGCCCAGGCCAAAGCCTACTGTGAAAAGATTCGGCTCGGTATGGATGCCGTTCGCGCTAAAGCCGATGCCCTGGAGAAGATCGTCGCCAAGGATGTATGGCCCTTCCCCGGCTACGAGGAACTTCTATTTAAGATTTAACACAGCGGGCCGCGTCCCGAAAAACCGTAAAAAAAGGACAGGTGAGGCTGTCCGGAAGCTTTTCCGGGCAGCTTTTTTTATGTTATCATGGTTTTTCGTATTCCTAATTAGTTTTTAAGGGAATCGCGGTCCTAAGTCCATAATGTGTCTGCATTATGGACAGACTCAAATTAAACGCGGGAGGAGACCATGCAAAATTTTGAATACTACAACCGGACCAAGATCATCTTTGGGAAGGGGGTAGAAGAACGGACCGGAACCGAAACGGCCAAATACGCTAAACGGCTCCTCCTTCATCATTCGGGGGGAAGCGTGGTACGGACCGGCTACCTGGATAAGGTTAAGGCGAGTCTTAAAGCCGCCGGGGTATCCTGGGTGGAACTGGACGGGGTAAAACCTAATCCCCGGCTTTCCCTGGTCCACAAGGGTGTCGAAATCTGTAAAAAAGAGAAACTGGACTTTATCCTGGCTGTGGGGGGCGGTTCGGTCATCGACTCCGCCAAGGCCATCGCCATCGGCGCCCTCTACGAAGGGGATGTATGGGATTTTTTTGATCGCAAGAAAACCGCCGTCGAAGCCCTGCCGGTGGCCACGGTGCTTACGATCCCCGCCGCGGGGAGTGAGAGCAGCGTAAGTTCGGTAATCACCAATGAAGAAGGTCCCTGGAAGCGGGCGGTAGACGAGGAGTGTATCCGGCCGGTCTTCTCGATCCTCAACCCCGAAGCCACCTTTACCCTGCCGTCATTTCAAACCGCCTGCGGGGTGGCGGACATGCTGGCCCATATCATGGAACGGTACTTTACCAAAGAAAGCCATGTGGAACTAACCGATGAACTCTGCGAGGGGGCCATGCGGGTAATTATCCGCAACGCCCGGCGGGTGATCACCGGAGGCGGGGAATTGGACTACGATGCCCGGGCGGAACTCATGTGGGCCGGTTCCGTTGCCCACAATAACCTTCTCAGTACCGGCCGGATTGGGGACTGGGGAAGCCACATGATCGAACATGAGCTTTCCGCGGCCTTTGACATTGCCCATGGAGCGGGGCTTGCCATTGTGTTTCCCGCCTGGATCAAGTACAACATCAAAGAAGACACCCCCCGCCTGGCCCGTTTTGCTGCCAAGGTTTGGGGTGTGGATGGCGCTTTTTATGATTATGAACAGGCCGTCCTGGAAGGGGTATTCCGGATGAAGAACTTCTTCAAGTCCATCGGCCTTCCCGTGTCCTTTGAGGAGGCTAAACTGGACAGCGGGAAGATTCCCTTTATGGCGGAGCAGGCGGTCAAATTCGGTCCCGTGGGGAACTACCGCAAGCTCTATGCCCAGGATGTGGAGGCGATCTACCGTCTCGCCTTAAAATAAGGCAACAGCAATCGAAGGACGGGGCATTTACCTGCGCCGTCCCATGTTACATTGTTTCATAGACACGCCTTAACGGCGTGCTTTTTTGCCGGGCGGCGCATACGCCCCCCTAAAGGGGGCCTACAGTAATCGAAGGACGGGGCATTTACCTGCGCCGTCCCGTGTTATATTTATCTGAAAAACGCCGCTGTCGCGGCGCTTCTGCCGGGATGTTGGAATGGTAGACAACGGGGACTTAAAATCCCCTCCCCGCAAGGGGGTACGGGTTCGAGTCCCGTTCCCGGCAATCCGTAATTCGTTATGGTGTATGGAAAAAATAGCGAAAATTTTGAATTGCTCATGGAATATTGAAAGCCGGGAATGGTTCAAAATGAACGATACCGGGGAGGAGATATAGCCATGTCCCATATCCCGAAAATCTATCTTGAGACCACGATATTCAACTTTCCCTTTGCCGATGATTCCCCGCAATACCGGGCCGATACCCTGCGGCTGTTTGAGGAAATAAAAGCGGGAAAGTTTCAGCCCTATACATCGGTCTACGTTACCGAGGAATTGGACGGCACCGAAGATCCGGTACACCGGGAGGCAATGAAAACCCTCATAGATGATTATCATGTAACGGTATTACCCGCGAGCGATGAAGCGGAACGGCTTGCGGCCGTATATATTGCCGAAGAAGCCGTTAAACCGTCTTATCCCACCGATGCCCTGCATATTGCGATGGCGGCGGTTACTGAGCTAGACTTTATTCGAGGGTCTGGTTTAATACCCCGGAGCTCTGCTCCGGCTCAAATAATGCAACGTTTACAAAAATTTGGTGTTAAACCTAAGAACTCGCTTACGCGAGGGGAGGGTATTATAAATTTCCTTACGACCGAGCCTCCGTTTGACCCAATGCAACGCTTAAGATACCGCGGAGATCTGCTCCGCGGAGGCTCATCAAAAATATACTCTAATGCTAGAATCAATTTCAATACAGTTTCCAACAATCTGCCTAATATTTTAGGCGATTTTCTGCCGTGTTTTTATTTGATCATATAAATATTCAGGAGCAAAATCAACTCCATTTTCCCAGCATAATGTATGCCGTTCAATCTTGATTTTATCGAATTTATTTTTATCAGCAAGTTCCCTTATTATCTCCCGGTGATCTGTGGTAATTTTATCCTTAAAATCAATAATGCCGCTAAGACCATCATTAAATTCAATATAAATTTTATAATCTCCACGCAATTCCGCTTTGATCACATAAGCCAACATCTTTCCACCTCATGTTAAAGGTTCAATCTTAAAAAAATTGCCATCTTTTTAGACCATGTTCCAATTCTCCAGCAGTTCCGCTTTATGCAGGTTCGCTCATTCCATTGCAAGTCCTAATACACGCGAGGGTAAACTACTCTTTAATGCCGTCAAATCGTTAATTGCAATTAATGCTTCGTACTCATTATACAGTACATGAAAATGCGGTGGATTATGATCATCAAAATAGATTGATATGGCCATTCCTAAAAAACGACTTAATTCCGGCATGTTTTTATAATATACCGGTTGATTGTTATTTGTCAAGTTTTTATTCATTTTCTCGTTTATGAATTATAGACGGCAATAATTCCGTCAAAATAATATCATTTGTACAAATGTTATGCGCAATTTGTCGAAAAAATTTGTAACAATTCGGCCATGCATTGGAATTATGTAATCCTTTTTATTATCATCAAACAGTTTCATTCTATTTAGAGTCTGTCCATAATGTAGACACATTATGGACTCGGCATATATGCCGCGATTTCCTTAAAAAAGGTATTTGCGTACCGTTTTGGTACAGGCGGATTTAGGCAAATCCGCCGGGAGTAAATACAAGTTCTGTCCACAAAGTAACCGACTTTGTGGACAGACACTATTTAATTCATTATACCGTAAAGAATTAGATAAAACCAGTATATGCATTGCCTCATAAAAAATCTTACCTAAAGGGAACCATGCCTCAAAATAAAAATATTACCCAAATAAATCCGGCCAATGGAGGGATCGGAGGGCTGTATGGGGTTTACGATGAAGGAAAAAAGGGGGTTTTGTCTTACCCTGGATGCTACTGATGTCTATTCCGGCTGGGTCTGCCTCCGTCCCCTCCTCAATAAGGCTCAGAAATGGGTCATGGAGACCCTCCCGGACATCCATGCGGACCTCCCCTTCCCCCTCCCCGGTATCGACAGCGATAACGGCTCGGAGTTTATCAACCGTACCCTCTACTCCTGGTGCGATTCCCGCCGTATCACCTTCACCCGGACCAGACCCTACAAGAAAAACGGCAACTGTTTCGTTGAACAAAAAAACTTCAAATGTATTCGAGATTATGTGAGCTACCGCCGCTTCGATACCCCCGCTGAACTACAGACCCTCGCCCAGCTCTACCGTTCCCTGTGCCCCCTGTTGAATTATTTCCTGCCCTCGGTAAAACTTATTGACAAACAACGGGTGGGTTCCAAGGTTCGTAAGGTCTA
>JAIRNB010000165.1 GCA_031258265.1 Treponema sp.
GAATCTATAATTGGGCGCATCCCCGGCTCAAGGTTGCCGCTTGCGCGACAATTTCAAGGGGGACCGGGCTATCCGGGGCTCCGCGGGTCCCTTACCCGCTCCGGCCTCCTCGTCCCGCCGGAGGCGGGACTGCGGTGGCGCGCTTCGCGCCCCCGCCTATCCCGTGCGCCGGGGAAGCAACCAAAGGGTGTATATTTTATCCCTGTAGCGCCGCATAGCGCCAGAAAATTTCCCAGTGTTGGACTAATGCGGCTTAGCTTTAGCTAAGCCAGGGCGCGCGCGGCACAACGCGCGGAGCGCGTTGTGCTGGAACAAAAGCCGGCATCCATGCCGGCCAGCCCAAACCTGCGGTTTGGGCTGGAACAACAGCCGGAGGCTGTATATTGGACAATGCGGCACCGCCACCGTATGCCTCCAAATTGGAAAGTGCGCCCCAGTTAAACCAGGACAGCCGGAAACGCAGGGCGGCGGCAAACGCCGCTTGATCAAGTTCCCGGTAAAGAATATGATTAAATCTCTCAATTTACTAATGTTTTGTTCTAAATGAGGCGGCGTAACGGATCTTTCCTGTAATTTTTCGCGGTTCAAAGAATCGCAGGAGTCGCCGAAACGCTGCCCGAAATAGAACAGAACGCCAGATTACCTATATAGGAGGTTCAGAATGAAAAAGGTCTTTTTGTTGACTGTTGTCATGTTGGCCGCCCTGACCATGAGTCTTGCGGCGGGGGGTAGAAGGGCGGCGTCCAGCGCGGTCAAGGATACCCTGGTCTATGGCCAGAACCTGGCCCCCCGGGGGGAATTCCACCCCACGGTGAATACCTCCAACTTTGACCGGGAAGTGGTACTCCTGATCTTCAGCCGGCTGGTAAATTTGGACGCCTCGATGAACTACGTGCCGGACCTGGCGGAAAGCTACACCTTTACGCCGGACGCTAAAACCCTCACCTTTAAGCTAAAGCAGGGGGTTAAGTGGACAGACGGCCAGCCCTTCACCGCGGAGGATGTGGCCTTTACCTACGAGACCCTGGCCCACGGCAAGTTTGTCCGGGGAAATGCCGAGTTCTCCACGAAGCTCCTGGGTTTCCAGGATTACAACACCGGCAAGACCGCCCATGTGGAGGGGATCAAGGTAATCGATCCTTACACGGTTTCCTTTACCTTCCAGGGGCCCTACCGGGACGCTCTGGTGGAGTTTGCCGATCAGGGGGTATTCGCCAAGCACATCTGGGAAAAAGTTCCCGTGGAAGGCTGGCTGGACGCGGTGGATCTGCTGCGGCACCCGGTGGGAACCGGTCCTTACAAGCTTACCGAGTTTGTACCCGACCAGTATGTCCGGCTGGTGGCCAACGATGACTACTTCAAAGGGGCCCCCAAGATCAAGAACTTTGTCTTTAAAGTATCCAACCCGGACACCCGGCAGGTGGAGATTCTCAACGGGGAGCTGGACATCGCCCGGGTCGCCTCGTGGAAGCCCATTGATCTGAAACCCTATACCGACGCGGGGATCGCCTTCGCCGAAATTCCCCAGATCATGGCCTACTACCTGGTGTACAACACCACCCACCCCCTCCTGTCGGATGTGACTATCCGGAAGGCGATCTATACCGCCATCGACCGGGACGCCTGTATCGCCGCCATGGAGCCGGGCCATGCGGTTACCTCCGGGGCCCCCATGCAGCCATCCCAGCCGGTATACCCCAAGGACCTCAACAAGTATTCCTACAGCGTGGATGCCGCCAAGGCCCTCTTCGCCCAGGCGGGCTGGACCGATTCCAACGGCGACGGCATCCTGGACAAGGGGGGCCAGCCCCTGAAGTTAAGCCTCCGTTACGACAATGTGGACGATACGGAACTGGCGGTCCTGGTTCAGGCCCAGCTTAAAAAGGCCGGGATCGACCTGGAGATCATCGGTTCCGATTTCAACACGGTGCTGAGCGTCCTGCGGAGCGGTACAGATCCCTTTGAACTGGCCTTTATGGGGGCCTCGTACCGGCCCAATCCGGGGAGCGGCGGCGGCCTTATGTGGCTAAGCCGCTATGAAAACGCCCAGGAACGGGGACTCTTTAACAAGGCCCTCGACTCCGGTACCGATGCGGAGGCGATAGCCAACTGGGGCGCCTGGGCCCGGTTTCAGAACGATCAACTGCCCCTGCCGGTTATTTACATCAAGGCCCAGGGCTATGCGGTGAACCCCAGGCTGGTGGGTTACACCCCCATCAGTATCGAGTGGCTCCCCAACGTCCATACCTGGTACTTTAAGTAGGGTCTCCGGCGGTGGGAAGGTACATCGGGCGGCGGCTGTTTCAGTCTTTGATCATCATGTTTGGGGTTTCGGTGATCGTGTTCACCCTGGTGAACATGATTCCCGGGAACCCGTACCTGAGCATGTTTCCCCCGGAAATTCCCACCGAACAGGTGGAGGCGATGCTCCGGCGGGTGGGTTACTACGATCCCCTGCCGGTAAAATACTTTAAGTGGCTGGGCCGGGTGGTCCGGGGAGACTTTGGGTATTCTATCTTTTACCGGGAAAAGGTGATGGGTATTATCGCCTCCCGGATGTGGAATACCATACTCCTGTCCGTTTCGGCCATTACGGTGAGTACCCTGGCGGGGATTGGGGCGGGCTTTTTTACCGCCCGGCGCCGCCGGGGTTTTTCGGACAACACCATCCTGGTGATAACCTTTATTATCCTGTCGATTCCGTCTTTCTTTTTCGCCATGCTTTTGATACGGTTTTTGGGGGCCGATCTCCGGCTTCTCCCCATTTCGGGGATGGTGGATGTGGTGGCAAACTACAAAGGTTTTGCCAGGGCCCTGGACATCGGGCGTCACATGATCCTGCCCACGATCATCCTGGGCCTGGGGAATACGGTGATGATGCTCCGTTATACCCGTTCCAGCGTGATTGATATACTCCACACCGAGTATATCCGGGTGGCCCGGGCCCACGGTCTTGGCGAGCAGGTGATCATGCGGAAGCACGTCCTTAAAAATGTGATGATCCCCATTGTGACGGTTTTAAGCCTCCAAATCCGGGAACTCCTCTCCGGGGCCCTGTTGATCGAGACGGTCTTTGTCTGGCCGGGCATAGGCCGGCTCAGTTATGAGGCGGTGCAGCACCGGGATTACCCCCTGATCATGGGAATCCTCCTGGTGATGGCTTTGATCACCCTGGCATCCAACTTCCTGGCGGATCTTTGCTATGCCGCCATCGATCCGCGGATCACCCTGGAGGAGCGGACTTCAAAGGGAGGGGACCAGGCATGAGGGGCTGGTTGAAAAAACTGTCTCCCGGGCGGGCGCTTCTTAAAGTGGTGTCCGCCCACCGGCTGGTTACGGTGGGGGGGATCATCCTCTTTATCCTGGCCGTTTTTTCCCTCGTGGGACCCTTCTTTTCCCCTTTCGGCCGGGACGAAGTCAACATCGCCGAAATTCAGGCCCCTCCGGGGAACGGCCACATCCTGGGGACCGATGACCTGGGGCGGGACATCTTTGTGCGGCTGGCCCATGGGGGCCGGGTTTCCCTTAGCGTGGGGATCATTGCCATGCTGATCCAGGTGGTCATCGGCGTTACCCTGGGTTCGGTGGCGGGCTTTTACGGGGGAATCTACGACAACCTAATCATGCGAATCACCGATGTGGTAATGTGCTTCCCCTTCTTTGTAATTTCCCTTTCAGTGGCTGCCCTGACGGGGCCCAGCTTTCGGAACGTGATCCTGATCATCGGTCTTTTGGGCTGGCCGGCCATGGCCCGGGTGGTCCGGGGGAACATCCTGGGCCTTAAAAACACCGAATTTATTGACGCCGCCCGGGCTCTGGGACTAACCCAGGGGGAAATTATTTTCCGTCATCTGCTCCCCAACTCTGTGGGACCCATCATTGTATATGGTACCCTCAATATCGCCTATGCGGTAATGATCGAAGCCTCTTTAAGCTTTCTGGGCCTGGGAATCGCCCAGCCCCAGCCCAGTTGGGGAACTATGCTCTCGGCGGCCCAGAAACTGACTATCCTCCAGCGTTGTTCCTGGATGTGGATTCCCCCGGGGCTCATGGTGTTTCTCACGGTTATGTCTATCAACTTCATCGGAGAAGGAATCTCGGAGATCTTTCATTCCACCGGACGGAGCAGCGCATGAGGGCTCTGGTAGAAATTGAGGACCTCTCGGTAGAGATCCTCCGGGGCCGGGGGAAGAACGGCCAGGTTCTTCCTATCCTGCGGCATATCGATCTGTCCGTGGAAAAGGGTGAGGTCCTGGGACTGGTGGGGGAATCGGGCTGCGGCAAGACCATGACAATTCTGGCCCTGATGGGCCTCCTTCCCGAAGGGGGGCGGATCAGCACCGGGAAGATATGGTTCCAGGACCGGGAACTGACCGCCCTGTCCCGCCGGGAGATAGAGGCCCTTCGGGGCAAGCGGATCACCACGATCTTTCAGGAACCCATGACCTCCCTGAACCCCCTGCTTTCAATCGGGGAACAGATGAAGGAGATTCTCTACCGCCACGAAGGTCTTAAGGGCAAGGCCAACCGGGATAAGTGCGTCTCCCTCCTGCAGGCGGTAAAGATTCCGGAGGCGGAGAAGATCTACGATTACTACCCCTTTAAGCTTTCCGGGGGCATGAGGCAGCGGGTGATGATCGCCATGGCCCTCTCCTGTGAACCGGAGCTAATCATCGCCGATGAACCTACCACCGCCCTGGATGTTACCACCCAGGCCCAAATTCTGGACCTTTTCAATGAACTCCGGGGCCGGACCCGAAGTTCTTTTATCTTTGTTACCCACGATCTGGGGATAATCGCCGAAATTGCCGACAGGACGGCGGTTATTTACGCGGGCTATGTGGTGGAAGAATGTTCCGTAGCCGCCCTTTTTGAGCGGCCTCTCCATCCCTATACCGACGGCCTTATGCGCTCCCGGATGGGACGGAGAAACAGCAACCGTGCCAACCTTTACAGCATCCCCGGAGTGGTGCCGGTACCGGGAAACATGCCCCCCGGCTGTCCCTTTGCGCCCCGCTGCACGTATACCACGGAACAGTGCCGTGCGGAGCTTCCCCCCCTGGCGATCCCCTCCCTGCCGGAAATCGAAGGCGGCCACAAGGTCCGCTGCTGGAGGCAGGTTTCCTGATGGCAGATCCGCTGGTTAAGCTGGAAAAATTAAAAAAGAACTTCCCCCTGGGAAGGTCTTTTTTTGGCCGGACCGGGTACAATGTCCGGGCGGTAGACGATTTTTCCCTGGAAATTTTTCCCGGTGAAAGTTTTGGCCTGGTGGGGGAATCGGGAAGCGGCAAATCCACTATCGGCCGCTGTATTTTGAATCTGCTCAGCCCCAGCGCCGGCCGGATAGAATTTGCGGGAAAGACTATTTTTGACAGCGAAAAGGGAATCCACCTTTCCTACAAGGAAATGCTCCCCCTCCGCCGGGATATGCAGGTTATCTTCCAGGACCCCACCGCCAGTCTGGACCCCCGGATGAACATTGGGAATATCGTCATGGAGGGCCTCAAAAAGCACCGCATTGTGGAGCGGGGGGAAGTTGAAAAGACCGCGGGAGATTATTTGGAACTCTGCGGCATAAGCCGGGATCTTTCCCGGCGGCGGCCGGGGGAATTCTCCGGGGGCCAAAAGCAGCGGATCGGCATCGCCCGGGCTCTGGCCCTGCGCCCTCGCTTCATCGTAGCCGATGAACCCCTTTCCGCCCTGGATGTTTCGGTCCAGTCCCAGATTCTCAATCTTATGAGTTCCCTCAAAAAACAGTTCAATTTAACCTTTCTGTTTATCTCCCACGATCTGCGGACGGTAGAATATTTCTGCGACCGTATTGGGGTACTTTACCTGGGTTCCCTGGTGGAACTGGGCTCCACCGATGATATTATCAACAGCCCCCTGCACCCCTATACCCAGGTTCTTTTTTCATCGGTGCCCCAGGATATGCCGGGGCCCAGGCCCGTGCGGACTCAGTTGAGAGGGGAAATACCCAGCGCCATCAACATCCCGCCGGGATGCAAGTTCCATACCCGCTGTCCCTACAGCAAAGATCTCTGCAGCCGGTCGATCCCCGTTTCCGAAAAGGCCGGGGAAGGCCATTTTGTAGCCTGCCACCGCTGGCGGGAACTCCTGTGGGAGAAGGCCGGGGACAACGCGGCGGCGGATATTTAACCGACTCCATGGACAGACTCTATTTAGACAGCTCAAATTGCCGGTAAACTAATGTAAACTGGAGAGATATAAAGGGATTTTTACTTCGCCTAGCGGGAACTGCGGCGCGATGACAGCCGGCTATTTTGTTATTTTCTCCTGGTCTTTTAACCGAATTCCAGTTCCGGCTGAACGCCCGGCCCCCGGCCCCTGCCGGGAAAAAAGTCGTCAATGTTCCATCCCGCCGCATCGGCAATGGACTTAGCCACGGGCAGGGCCTGGGTTTGGGCATAGTGGCGGTAATCCAGGGCCTGGTGGGGCAAGGACAGGGGTTCGGCCCCGGCGCTGGTCCATACATACTCCACCGTCCCCCGCCGCCCGTTCCAGCCCAGGGCCCTGGCGGCCTTGTCCTGGGGCGGGGTGGAGGCGGTATAGCTTACCGGGGGCCGGGACAGGCGCTTCCGGTATACCAGTTCATCGTCAAGTT
>JAIRNB010000004.1 GCA_031258265.1 Treponema sp.
GGAGGAAATTCCGCACCGGCAGAAATGTTTTTACCTATTATGCCTCCATCGCCACAGGCTTAATATACGAGAAGGGGTCCTTTTCGTACCATTCCTTCTTAAAGGGCAGGGCCACGTTCTTTGAAATTTGGCGGTTGAATTCACTGTTCCGCAGTTTCTGGGCCAGCCGCCGGGCGATCTCAAAGACCCCCGAATAACCGCAGTAGTTAAACTGCGGTCCAAAAAGGGGCAGCAGGGGAAGGCCGTGGCGGGCGGCAATGTTGTTGCCCCCCACATGGGCCACCAGGATGTCGGGCTTTATCTTGGAAATGATATTGGAAGACTCAAAGGGCTGGTTGGTGGCAACGCTGAAAAGTACATCGTCAATATCGTGGAGGGCCTCGAAAATGGGTTCCACAAAGCGGTCGTAATGGTGGGCCTTAAAGCCCACAACTTCCATGCCCAAATCCTGGATAACCTCGGCGGTGGCCACTATCCGCACTTCCCCGCCTAAAAGGTAGACCCGCTTGGCCCGCAGAATTTCACGGTAGGGTTCCAGGGCTTCGTCCAGGTACTGGTTTTCCACCGCGATAAAATTCTCCGCCTCTTTTTCTATGCCAAAGTGGGCGGCCACCCGGCGCAGCCAGCGATCGGTATTTTTTCTGCCGATAGGGATGGTGTCCACCACAAAGGGGATCTTGTATTTAGTCTTGAGGTGTTCCACAAAGTAGTCGTCATGGGTACCGCAGAGGCTTACGTTAAGGCTTGTCTCCAGGGCGTACTGAAAATCCTCCGGTTCCGCGTAGCAGGGGATAAATGTAACCTCCAGCCCCAGGGCCTCCAGGATACGGCGGAATTCGGTTTCGTCAAAACGGCTCATGGAACCCACGTTAAGGACATTGACCTTCCGGCTCCTCCTGAAGCGTTCCCTCTGAAGCGTTTCTTCCTGTTCCCAGATCGGAATCTTCCGGTCGGGATAGCGGATGTATTTTTTAAGGATGCCGTGGTAAACAGCGTCATAGGCTGTGGCCATAAGCTTGGTCTTGAAGCCTTCGCAGTGGATGGGCACCAGAATCGCCGCGGTCTGGGTTTGGAGATCCTGCAGGATATTGTCTATATCATCCCCGATAAGGGCGGGGACGCAGCTATTCGCCACGATGATGGATTCAGGGCGGAATTCCTTGTCCACGTAAAGCACCGCCTCCCGCAGTTTTTTTTCGCCCCCGCTTATCACGTCGGATTCGTCCAAATTGGTGGTAAGCCAGATCAAACCTTCGGCATTGGGGTCCCGGACTCGTTTCATATTTTTGTTTTGCCCGTAAGCGCCGGTGGCGCAGATTCCGCAGCCCACCGGCCCGTGCATGATTACCACGGAGTTTCTGATAGAGTTGAGCATCCCCAGACTCAGGGTAAACTGGCAGCCCTGGGCCTGAGTAAATTTGCGGGATGCCAAATTGGTACAGCCGTTTGCCCTTGCCCGGTCACAGTTTTTGATCTGCGAGCAGACACCGCCAAAGGCGATGGCCGCCTTAAGCCGGTCTTCCCGGGACGGCGCCGATTTTGCCTTCAAAAAATCCATTATTAATCCTCCTGTCTGTTGTTACCTGGTTGCCACCAGGAAGGTAAGGATGTCTTCGGCGAGGGAAAGACCCCCGCTGAAACCAGCGTACGCGCGGTTCATTACACAACGCCCCGTCAGGGGAAAACTTACCGGAATAAGGGGATAGCCGAATTCGTCGGATAAATCCCGTTCAAAAGAACTTCCCAGGATCACCGTGGGATTCATGGCGTCGTAATACCTGTTGTTCCGGTTCCGGGGCCATACTTCCCGCAGGTACTTTTTCACCGATGAGGCATCGGAATCAAAACGCAGCGCCGGGTGAAGCCCCGAATTAAGATTCTCAAAGCGGGAAGCCACATGCTCCTGCTGCCCGGTTTCCAGAACATCGGTTACTACCACCAGTTCAGGGAGCCAGCCCAGTTCATCGCTTATGAAGCGGGTGATCGCCGGGGCATAGTTGGAGTCCCCCAGGACAATGGCGTAACGCTGCAGGTCCGCATCGTTGTAAATGTCCGAGATACGGGAAAAATAATCGTAGTAAATTTCTTTTTCTTCGGCGATTGCCTTTTCTACCGTTGCCGCCTCCAGAGAAAGGGCCCTGCCCGCATTCCGTAGAAATTCTTCCCCCGCCAGGGCGCCGATAGGGAAAGGCGTTACCAGGTAGGGTATGCCGTGGACTTCTTCAAAGAACCGGGCGCTTTCGATCCCGGCGTTGTTGGAAGCCACGATATTAAGGCCCGCCCCCCCGGCGTTTTTGATATTGTCCAGGCTTTCCCCCTCGCCGAAAAAGGTATTCACCGTAAGGCCAAGTTTTTCCAGGAGTCCCTTGAGGACCCTCAGGTTTCCCTTCCAAAAGGCATCCTGGGCGGGGACTATGCCAAACAGATTTACCGTGCGGGAATCCTTTTTTTCCTGTTTGGCTATGTACTTGCCAATAAGCCCCTTAAGGATAAGTTCATATCCGGTAAAGGCGTTTCCCTTGAAACTCGGCGTCGGGATGCCGATAACCGGTTTCCCCGCATGGGCGAATTCGTTGGCGACGCTCACCGTGTCGTCCCCGATCATGTCCACCATACAGCCGGTTACCACCACATAGAGATCGCCGTCCACGATTTCCAGGGTCGATTCTATCTGTTCCCGGAGCCGCGCTTCGCCGCCGAAAACCACGTCCTGTTCCACCACGTTGGAACTCGGCATGGCGCTGCCGCCGCAGTAACCGCCGCCTAGGTAGCCCGCGCCGGCGTTGATGGCGGCGTTGATGTTGCCGCCGCAGCCCGCGGAACCGTGGATAATAGTAATTGTCCGGGGCAGGGCGTGGAGGGTACTTACCGCGCCGCCCAGGGCGCAGGTATACCTGGGTCTGTCAATAAATTTGGTCATTGTTCTCTCCTATCCATGTGAAAATGTTTCTTCTACGGAGGCGTAGGGGGAACCCTCTTCCCCGTAAATCAGGGATGAAATATCCCCCCTCCCCGGAATGCCTATGGCGTCGGCCCGGCAGTGCTGGCAGTGCCTGAAGACCGGAAGGAACCGTTCCGCCTCTTCCCTGGCCTTCCCCAGGGCTGCGCAGTCCGGCGCTTCCCAGCCAGCAAATTCATGCTGGGGAATCAGGGGGATGATGTTGATGATCGACGCCCCCAGGCCCGCCGCCGTTTCGGCAATCACCGGGATGTGTTTATCGTTGACTCCGGGGATCAATACAATGTTGATTTTGATCACCAGGTCCAGGGCGGCGGCTTTTTTAATCCCCCGTTTTTGGGCTTCAATTAGAATATCCGCCCCTTCGATCCCCTGGTATATTTTCCCCTCCAGAATTATCCCCGAACATATTCTGTCGAGGATCACCGGGTCCACGGCGTTCACCGTCACGGTAAGGGTTTTTACCCCCACCCGTGAAAGATCTGCGGCGTAATGTTCCAGGAGGAGACCGTTGGTGGAAAGGCAGTTGATAAGCCGGGGGTACTCCCGGTGGATGATCTCGAAGGTGTCGATGGCGTGGCGGGTTGCCAGGGTATCGCCGGGACCGGCAATACCGGCAACGGTGATCTCCGGGCAGCGTTCCAGGGCCTTCTTCACCAAGGCTGCGGCGTTCTCCGGTTTCAGCAGTTTCGCGCTTACCCCCGGGCGGTTTTCAAACTTGTTAAAAGAACGCCGGCAAAAACGGCAGCGTATATTACAAACGGGACTCACCGGCAGGTGTATCCTGCCGCGGTTCATGTTTGCCTCCCCGGAAAAACAGGGATGATGCAGGGAGCCGCGGAGGGCGGCCAGAGCTGTGGGGACTGTGGAAGCGCGGGGCTGTTCTTTTACCGCTGTCATATCATACCGGCCTTTCCAAAGAATCGTAGAGGGCGGTAGAAAGGTATCGCTCCCCCGTGTCGGGGAGGAGAACTACTATCGTCTTCCCTTCGAATTCCGGACGGCGGGCTATATGGGTCGCCGCGAAAACCGCCGCCCCCGAAGAAATACCCACCAGGAGGCCTTCGGTGGCCGCCAGCCGCTGGGCCGTGTAAAAGGCTTCTTCATTACGGACCTTGAATATCTCATCGTAGATTTTGGAATTAAGGACCGTAGGTACAAAACCGGCCCCTATACCCTGAATCTTATGGGGCCCTGGGGCGGAACCAGAAAGGACCGCCGAATCGTAGGGTTCCACGGCGATAATCTTAATGGAGTCGTCCTGTACCTTAAGAAATTCCCCCGCCCCGGTGATGGTCCCGCCTGTTCCTATGCCGGCGACAAAGGCCGCCAGATTACCGTCGGTGTCCCGCCAAATCTCCGGCCCCGTGGTTTTCCGGTGAATCTCCGGGTTGGCGGGATTGTCGAATTGCTGGGGAATATAGGCCCCCTCGATCTGGGCCTTTAGTTCCTCCGCCTTCCGTACCGCCCCCTTCATACCGTCCTTGCCGGGGCTGAGTACCAGTTCCGCGTTCAGGGCCGCCAGGAGTTTCCGCCGTTCAATACTCATGCTGTCGGGCATCACCAGGATGATCCTGTAGCCCTTGGAAGCCGCCACAAAGGCTAACCCTATGCCGGTATTTCCGCTGGTGGGCTCTATAATAACGCTGTCTTTGTTTATAAGGCCCTTGGCCTCGGCATCTTCGATCATGGCCAGGGCAATGCGATCTTTCACGCTGCCCGCGGGGTTAAAATATTCCAGCTTTGCTACCAGTCTGCCCCGCAGGCCAAGCCCCCCGGCATATCCGTTTAATTCAAGCAGGGGCGTATTGCCGATAAGCTCGGTTAATTTCCCCGCGATTCTTGCCATATTGTCCTCCAAATGTTTTTCAAAAGGGCATATCCGCCGGCGGATATGCCCCATACTTTTTTAAATGTTTTTTTAATTGTGTAAGTTTCCTGCAAAAATAGCCGTCTGGCGGACGGACTCCATTTACTTGTAAAGGGAGTCCGGCACCCCGTCCAGGGCAACAAAAACCTGGCGGGTAAGCCGGTCGCCGTCAATATCCTTGTCCACCAGGTTGATCCTCTGTAAGTCCCTGGTGTTACGGGCGATAGCTGTTTGGGCTTCGCTGACGGAGGCCTTAAAGTTGTAGGTTTTGAGGATCGCCGCGTTTACCGCCGGGTCCCCCGCCACATAGTTTCCTTCCTGCAGTATCCTTGCGGTCTCCTCGGGGTTTTCCTGCACAAAGGCCGCGGCCCTCTGTATGGCCCTGACGAATTTCGCCGCCGCCTGGGGATGATCCTTGATGAAGCCGGTGGAGGCCACCACCACGCAGCAGAATTCATCTTTTAAGTAATCGTCGGTGGCCTGGTTGATGATCACCCGGGCGCCGGTTTCCTGTTCCGTTATATAGGCGGTGGGGTCCCCCAGGGCGATGGCGTCCACCTGCCCCCGTTCCAGGGCCAGGGGAAGATCCGCCGACTGGTAGATTACCCATTCCACCTCCAGATTTTCCACGGTTACCCCGATTCCCAGCTCCGCCAGGTAACGCTGGGTGATCACCGTACTGCTGGTGGCCATGCCGCTGGTCCCTATCTTCTTCCCCCTTAAGTCCGCCGGGGTTCTAATATCAGAATCGGCGCGGACCAGGACCTTCTGGCAGCCGGTATGAATACCCAGGGGTATTTTTACCTCCAGTCCGTTGGCAATGGGCTGGATCAGGGTAGCTAACAGGTTGTTGGTAACATCCACCGTACCGTTGGTCAGCAACAGGTTGCTGGTCCCCGTTTCCATGGTGATAGATTCCCATTTAAGCCCCTCCTCCTCGTAATACTTCAGGGCTTCGGCGATAACAAAGGGAGAAGCGCAGAGGCCTACCGAGACCCCCCGCCCGATTTTGACAACGTAGTTTTCATCTTCCACCGTGCTGGAAGATTTCTGGGGCTGTGCCCTGGCGTAGGCGTTCAGCAGCGCCGCGGAAACCAGGATGCCCAGGAGAATAGTTTTTTTCATATTCCTCTCCTAACGATTTTTTCTCCGCCAACGGCGGATCTTATAAAACGCTGAAGGCCAGGGCCCCCAGTATTTTTACAGGTTGTATTCCGGTTCCCGCCTGGACCCGGCGAAGTGCAGAATCTGTAGTATCTTCGCCCGGAGTTCCAGAAAATCCGGATGATCCCGCTCCCGGGGGCGGCCCATTTCCACGGCCATGATCTTTTCGATTTTCGCGGGCCGGGCGGACATGACCACGATACGGTCCGCCATGTAGATCGCCTCGTCCACATCGTGAGTCACCATAATCGTAGTCATTCTGCGCTCTTCCCAAATCTTAAGAATCTCGTCCTGCATGTTCATGCGGGTAAAGGCATCCAGGGCTCCCAGGGGTTCGTCCAGGAGCAGGGCTTTGGGATTATTGATAAGGGCCCGGGCCAGGGCCGCCCGTTGGGCCATGCCCCCCGAAAGATGGTGGGGGTAGGATTTTTCAAAACCTTCCAGCCCCACAAAACGGAAAAATTCCGGGATCTGGTGTTTTTCTTCCCGGTATACCCCCCGGGCCCGCAGGCCGAAGGCGATATTTTCCCAGACAGTCTTCCAGGGAAAAAGGGTAGGGTCCTGGAACACAAGGCCCCGCTCGTAGCCGGGCTTGAATACCTGTTCCCCGTCCAAATGAATGGTTCCGCTTTCGGCGGAAATAAGCCCGGCGATAAGCCGTAAAAGGGTGGACTTGCCGCAGCCGGAAGGGCCGATAAGGGAAATAAATTCCCCGCTGTGGAATTCCAGGCTGATATTGTTAAGTACAGTAATACTGCCGCCGTCGCCCTGGGGGAAGCCCTTGCTCAGGTCTTTGATCTGTATAGTTCCCCTGGTTTCCATGTTTACCACCGGATAGTTCCTTTCTGCCAGGCCAGAACCCTGTTGCGGACTTTGAACTGGATATTGATGAGGAGGGAAAAGGTAAGGGCGATCACGATAAGGGCTGCGTAGACCTGGGAATAGGCCATGGTTTCCCGCTGCCAGTTGATGTACCAGCCGATACCGAATTTGCATCCGATCATTTCCGCCGCCATAAGGGTAAGAAACGATGAGGAGGTGCCGTTGAAAAGCCCGGCGAAAATATTCGGCGCCGCCCCGGGGAGGGCGATGGAAAGGATGTTCCGTAAACTGCCGGCCCCCAGGGTGCTGGAGACCTCAAAGTAACTCTTTCGTACGTTCATGATGCCCGAACTGGTAAGTATCGTGGTGGGGAACCAGACTCCCAGGGCGATAAGGAAAAGGGCGGCGGAAGTAGCCCTGGTAAAGACCACCAGGGCCACCGGTATCCAGGCGGTGGAGGGGATAGGACCCACAATGCGGATACAGGGCATGATCCAGTAGTTCCAGCGGGGACTCCAGCCGATAAGGGTGCCGGTTATTACCCCCACCAGGGCCCCCAGGAAGAAACCGCCCAGGAGGAGTCTAAGGGAATAGACCAGACAGCGGAGGATAAAAAACCAGTCGGTAATGAACACCGAAACAATCCGTTCCGGCGCAGGGAAGTAGAGGCTGGGGATCAGATCGAGTTTTAGGGTGATAACATTGTAAAGGTTAAGAACCAGGAAAGCCGCCCCCAGAAACCAGGACTTGTAGCTTAACTTTTCCCGTAAATTCCGGTTAAAGACGCTGGCGGCCGCCACAATGGCCAGGGCCGCGATGATCAGCAGGTTAAACCGGCTGAACCAGGGCAGAAGCTTTGGCCGGTAGCTTTCCGCCACGGGGAGGACGCCGTGCAGAATCTGGGTGAAGGCCAGGGAGGCCAGGGGGATCAGCGCCTTCCAGTCAAAGCCTATTTCCTCCGGCTTCACCGTTTTTTCCCCGGCCAGCGCGGCGCTCAGGAATTCCGCTTTCGATTCCGCCATATAAACCTCCTTATTCTAGAATTCATCGATAATTCATAGTAAGACGCTATAAATATTATCTTATTATGCCTAGCAACTTACTAGGAATTTTCACTAAAAAAAGATTTTTGTCAAGTATGTCCGCCCAAAAATCGATTAATTTTGGATAAATGCCCATGTCCCGCATCCGGCTGGTGTTGGGCAAGCCCCTAGCAGTCGTTGCAAGCAGGTTTTTGCATAAATATGCAAAAAATCATGATTATCCGGTTGTTTTCGTGGTTATACGGTATAAATATTCATCGGTATGAATATTTATACTATTTTAAGCGTAAAGCGCGACAAACTCCCAGCCAGGCCGGACTTCGAGTTTTGCTGCCAGGGCAGTCCGGCGGCCAAAATCCGCGGCACAAAATTCCAAATCCCGCGAGGCGCAAGGGATAGAAACGGAAATACTTTTGGCGCAGCCAAAAGATTGGAGTGGATAGCCCGGTCCCCGGCAGGCAGAATAAAAGCGCCCCCTTAAGGGGTGCGTTAAGAAGAAAAATGCAACACGCCCGGCACACAGGGAAAGCCGCTGTAGCGGTAATATGCGCGAAGGCGCGCCCTGCCTCAGCTAATGCTGAGGCGCATTAGTTCAGCATTGGGGCATTACCGGCGCTAGGCCGTGTCACATGGGGCTAATGAACAACCTGCGGTTGTTTTTTCATGGCCCGGCCTGAGCGCTGTGCCGCTGCCGGGGATGCGCCCAAAAAACAAGAGGATAAAAATTTTTATGCGCTATCCGCCGTTATTTCGCGGATCACTTGATTTCCCGGTTATTCCATTGTATTATGTAATCAATAGTACGATGAAACAAAAAGATGTGGAGATCGGGAAGGATCTCATCCAGGGCCATATCAACCTTATCATCCTCTGTCTTTTGATGGAAAAAGACCGCTACGGGTATGAAGTTTTCAAGGAAGTCCTGGCCCGGACCGGCGGCGCCTATGAGCTTAAAGAACCGTCCTTATATACGGCCTTTAGGCGGATGGAAGCTGAAAAGCTCATTAGCGCCTATTGGGGCGATGAATCCCAGGGTGGACGGCGGAAATACTACCGGATCACCGCCGAAGGGAAAGCCGCCTGCAAACAGGGGCTGCGGGAATGGGACATGGTTAAACAGATACTTGATACCATATTGAGGATTGTATGAATACACGGGTGCATTATTTTGTCCGGGGTCTGTTCCGGAGCATGGAAAAGACCGCGGAGGTGGCGGAACAGCAGCAGGAGTTGGAAAGCCATATCCTGGAACACCTCGCCGATTTAAGCGCCGGCGGCATGGACGGGGAAGAAGCCTTTGCCAAGGCGGTAGATTCCCTGGGGGACCTGGACGAATTGATCGAGACCTTGAGCGGGCGGAAGATAAAGATCCCCATCTGGCGGCACGATCTAAAAGTATACAGCGTGGAACTGCTGTACGGCATGGCGCACATTTGCGGCATGATCCTCGGGTTTAACCACTGGGGCCTGCAAATCGTTTCACTGTACGTCGGAGTTGGAGGGTTCCTGGCCTATTCCATCCCCTTCTTCAATGTCCTTGTACACTTCGTCAAATACCCCGACGCGGTACGGACGGTTCCCGCCGTCCCCAGCGCCGAAGTGAGAAACTCCTTTTTGGGGTGGTTTTTCATTTCCCTCATCGCGTGGATCATGAATATCTGCATGATCCGGGTCTATGGGCAGAACGCTGTTTGGGCATGGATGCCCACTATGGGGCTCTTTACCTGGCCCCTGATGCGCAGCGTTGACGCATGGCTGCTGCGCAGGGGGAAGTAATTCTCATGAACATCGCCGGGCGAAAAAAATTTGCCTTTGTACTATGTAAACAATAGTATTACTGATTAAATTGATTTAACCTATGCGGTATATATGCGGAATTATCCTTGCCTTGCTGGTTTCCCATACCGCCCTTGCCGGTGAGGAAGAAACGATCCGTATCGCGCGGATTCGCCTTATTATTGACAACGCCGAATACGAATGGCAGGAGGCGGGTATAGTCCCCGGTGATGATGGAGAAACCGGGGAGGCCCCGGTTCTGAAACCCGAAACCATCGTATCCTTCATCAGTTTCCGCCCCAATCAGCGGCTGGGGATAGGCCGGCTGGAAAAACGCTGTCTGGATACGGAGCGGCGTATCAGGGACAGCGGCTATGTATACGAGGCCGCCGTAACCATAGTACCGCCCCGGAAAAATCCTGGTGAACGCAGCATCGTGGTGGAGGTTCTTTCGGGATTCCTCTGGCGCTACGGCGGGGGTAATGCCTGGGCCATGATCGGCAAAACAGGGCTGGGGGGCGAGCGGGCGGAGGCCCGGCTCTACGCCGGGTATAACCGCAGCGGACTGCGCTACCTCCATTCCCGAGTCGGGGGAATCCCGCTGGCCCTGGGGGGGCAGTTTTTCTATTACGGCCCCGGCGAGTATCAGGGAAAAGGGTATGGGGACAGGGAGAACCGTTTTGAGGCCGTGGCCACCACAGGCTGGTATATACACCCCGGTCTTTTTACCGGAATTGATACGGCCCAGAGCGGTTTCGGTTTTAGTGCGCCGGGGCTCTTTTCGGTACAGCCCTTTGCCGTTTGGCACGGTTATCTCAATGCCGGTGTTAATAGCGACTGGGGCATAAACGGGCGGATCTTTTGGTATCCCCTGTTACAAGAATCAAAATACGAGGCCCGGTCGTATATCCACATCGGCATAAACGATAATTTTACTGTTGCCCTCAGCGCCGGCGGCGGTTACGCGCCCGGTGAACTCCCCGAAACGGCGCTGTTTGATTTGTACTATACCGAAGACCGGAGTGTCCGTTCCGGCTATAGGGCGGCGGAACTGAGGGGGGACCGCTATGTCCTGGGTTCCGCTGAACTCCGCTGGAATTTTTTCAGTTTTAATTTCGCCGCTGTTTTTAACTGTACCCTGCAGGCATACCTGTTTGCCGACACCGGAAAATTGGATGGCGGGATAGAACCGCGGCAGCCCCTGGTTGACGCCTTTGGCGGGGGCCTCCGGGTACTTTTCGCCAATCCGGTGTTTGCGTATTTCAGTTTTTCCTACGGCCTTAACCACGAAGGAAAGGGCCGTTTTGTATGTACCGGCACCGCCGGGTTTTGAAAAAGGAGAAGGAGAAGAATTATGAAGATGAAACTGCTATTCCGGCAGCTATGTACATGCGGTTTTGCTTCCTTACAGAAGAATCTGCCACACAGCGAAGCGCAAGGGATAGAAGCGGAAATCCCGCAAGCCCACCGCGGGTGGGCTGAGGAATTGAAGCGGATAGCCCGGTCCGGCGCCGGCGCCGGATGCGCCCAAATCCACAAGTTTAATTGTACCGGGATACTACAAGCCCTGCTGTTCTTGTTACCGGCCCTTTCCCTGCCCCTGGGGGCGGTGGAACCGGAGGCGGACATACAACGGGGTATTGCCTGCCACGAGCGGGCGGTAACCGTGCCGGAGAACAATATCGAAGAGGGGAAGGCGATTTTGTATCCATACATCAACGGGTATCCCCTGGCGAAGGGGTACTACGGCAGTTTTTTGACCCTGGAATCAGCCGGACACGCCAGGCGGAACAATATGCTGCAGGCCACGTCCCTGCTTGACGAGGGAACCGCCCTTATTGACGAGGCGGTCCGTAGCGCCCCTGACCTGGTGGACCTCAGAGTATTACGCATGATCAACAGCTATGAAATTTCAAGCCACTCACCATTTGATCGCTACGGTATTATGAAAACCGACATGGACTGGCTTGAGGCCCGCCGGAATCAATTTATGGCAAGTCTATTGGGAATACTGGAACTTTATAAGGGCCTTTACTGCCTGAAGAACCGCCGTATTACTGCCGCCCTTGCCGCCTTTGAAGCTTGTATACGGGTATCCCCCGGATCGCAAGAGGCGCGGGAAGCGGAACGGCAATTACAGCGTTACGGAGAATAACAGGAGACTTATCATGAAAAAACGCGGTGTATTTTTTATTGCCGGTATCGTGCTTCTCGTTATAACGGGGATCGCCATTTCGGTACGGTATTTCGGCGGGCGGAATAAAACCCAAAACCCCGCCCAGCCTGATCCCGCCGGCATGGAGCGGCTTGCGGAATTACA
>JAIRNB010000024.1 GCA_031258265.1 Treponema sp.
ACCAGGGTTTCAGCCTCCCCGGCGTTCATCGTTACCGGTTTTTCCACCGCGTAGGGCTTACGGGCGTTCAGCGCCTCCATAACCATTTCAAAGTGACGATCATTGGGGGTACAAATATCCACCGCCTCCACCCGGTTCGAGGCAATAAGATCGCGGTAATCGGTAAAACGCATAGAACTTCCGATCCCGTAAAGATCCCCAACTCGGTCCAGCTTTTCCCGGTCAATATCGCAGAGCGCGGTAAGCTCAAAATCCTTACACTTCACTATACCGGGCAGGTGAACGCCCCCCGCAATTCCGCCAAGCCCGATAACTCCAATTTTAATTCTCGGCATAACGCTGTTCCTCCTGGGCATAAAATTCTTAACGGCTAACTCTTCAACCCTCCAACCCCTCAACCCTTGAGCGCGCCATTGGTAAGCCCCGCAATGATGTAACGCTGCATTGACGAGTATAGTATAATAACCGGTAACAGGGCGAGAGGGAAAGCCGCAAAGACCAGGTTTGACTCAAAAGAATACTGGTTTTTAAAATTAAACATAAAGATCGGCATGGTCCAAAAGCTGTTGGATTTATTTAAGACCAAAAGGGGAAGGAGAAAATCGTTCCATACCCACAGGGCGTTAAGAATGACGATGGTGGCGGTCATGGGCGCTATAAGGGGATAGATGATCCTAAAAAAGGTCAGGGGTACATTGCAGCCATTCATAAAGGAGGATTCCTCCAGTTCCAGGGGAATGGATTTTATATACTCGGTCGGTTACCCGAAGGGGCTGTCCCTCCCAGCTTTTTTATGGCATCGCAGAGGGCGTAAAATTCCGCCCTGGTCTGGGGAATGGAAAGGCTGTTTTGTTCAAAATAATCTTTATTGTAAAACACCCCCACAAAATTGATGCTTATGGGAACCGCCCACTGTTTGCCCTTGTAACGAATAAAATCTTTGAATTGATCTTCCACCCGGTCCATCACCGGTTCCCCGATCAGATCCTTGACATATCCTTCGTCAATAAGGAGCCGGGCGTCAGCATTATTCCAGCCGAAAAAAACATCGGGCGCGTCATTGGCGGTGATACGGGTTTTCAAAATGGAACCGGCATCGGGAACGTTGTTCTGCTCCACCGTGATGTTGGGCTTCTGCGCCATGAATTCCGCAATGATCTTATCGACGATCTCCACAGTTTCCCTTTTTTGCTGGAAAAAATCAATTTTGATTTTTCCGTCGGAAGCGGCGGCGGAACTCCTTTCGTCTTTCTTGCTGCATCCGGCCAGAAACAGGACCGCGAAGAAAGCTACCAAAATAAATAAACGCTTGATCATAACCACTCCTCCAAAATGATATTCTTGCTTGGCAACATATATTGCCAAAAAAATGGAGTTGTTCAAAAACTTCAGTTTTTGAACAATAATCGCCTAAGAATTACATTTAGTTTAATACCCGAATTCCTACGATAGAAACAAAAAACAAAATAAAATACATAATAGTATTAAAATAACAATAAAATAATGAATATTCTCCATTCGTAAAAACGCTGTTGTTTTGCGGATCCGGGAAATCGCAAACCAGTAAAACTTGTTAGACATATTTTAGCTATCTGTCTTTCTTAAATTTATTTTGGATACCAGAGACTCTTTCAAATCTTCAGTTTTGAAAGGGCAGCCACCAAAAAAGCTGTTTTGTAGGCCGTGGGCCGAAAAACCTCACGGGCTTCCAAAACCAACTGGGTTTTACAAAGAGCTCATCATATAACCACTGCTGTGCTTGACAGGGCATTGCGACAAAATTGACAGATTGCTACAATCTGTCACTGGAAACGGTCCGGGATGCCCGGGGCCGCGGGACCGGTTCCGCAAAACTACAAAAGGAGTCATTATGAAAACAAAAAAAGTATTAGCCCTGGTCTTTGCCTTGATGCCGGTTCTTTCCCTTTTTGGCAGGGGAAAGGTTGAAAGCTCCCGGCCCCTGGAGCTCCGTTACGGTTTTACCTCGGAACCCGCCACCCTGGACCCCCTGGACCCTTCCAATACCGCCGACGGCCGGAGCATCCTCTTTAATGTCTTTGAGGGCTTGGTCCGCCTGGAACCCGATGGGGATTTGAAACCCGCAACGGCTTCCGCCTATACGGTAGAGCAGGGGGGCCGGGTCTACCGCTTTACCCTGCGGCAGGGCCTTAAATTTCATAACGGCGATCCGGTAGGCGTGGGGGATGTGAAATTCACCCTGGATCAGGCAATCGCCGCCAATTACCAGGGTTTTACCCAAATTGAAAAAGTTGAAACCCCGGACAGGGCTACCATTGTTGTCACCCTTAAGGCCCCGGATGTGGAATTCCTGCCATACCTTACCATTGGGGTAGTACCGGCGAATAATGGGGACCGGGAAAAGAACCCCATCGGTACGGGGCCTTATATCATTGAATCCTACACCACCCAGCAAAGCCTGGTACTGAAAAAAAACCCCTATTACTGGAAGCCGGGTTTTCCTAAACTGGACAAGGTAACTATCGTATTCCTCGCCGATTCGGAGGCCCTGCTCCTCTCCCTGCGGGGGGGGAATATTGACGCCGCGGGGATCACCGGCTCCCTGGTTGACCAGCTTAACGGCGCGGACTTCGACATTTTTTCCAGCTATTCCAACTCGGTGCAGCTTTTAGCCCTGAACAACAATGTTAAGCCCCTGGACGATATCCGGGTACGGCAGGCCCTTAACTACGGGGTGGATGTTCAGGAGATCATCGACGCCGCTTTTTCCGGCAGGGGGGAAGCATCGGGGAGTCCCCTTATCCCCGGCCTTGCCAAATACTACAACCGGGATCTGGTAGACCCTTACCCCTATAACCCGGAACGGGCCCGTTCCCTTCTGCGGGAAGCCGGCCTGGCCGAAGGCTTTTCCCTGGAGATCACCGTGCCCTCCAACTACACCATGCATGTGGACAGCGCCCAGGTGATCGTCAACCAGCTTGCCCGGATAGGCGTTAAAGCCACGATCCACCTGGTGGATTGGGCCGCCTGGCTTTCCGATGTATACCGGGGACGAAAGTACCAGGCCACTATCATTTCCCTGGACGCCGCCAACAGTTCCCCCCGGATGTTCCTTTCCCGTTACCTTTCTACGGGGGGCAGCAATTTTATTAACTTCAAAAATGCCGGTTATGACCAGGTTTACCAGGCCAGCCTTTCGGAAAACGATGAAACCAGGCGTATCGCCCTGTACCGGGAAGCCCAGCGGATAATCTCTGAGAACGCCGCCAGTGTATATATCCAGGACATATACAGTTTCCGGGCCTTCCCCAAGGGACGCTACACTAACATCCTGAGTTATCCCCTCTTTGTGACGGACTTCGCGTCGATCACGCCGAGGTAGTATTGGGCCCGCCCCCAGGGCTGAACCTGGGGGCTGCCGGGCGCGAGGTCTTTCCGTACCCGGCAGCCGCGTCTATCGTTATCAGATCCCCCCGAATATCCCAAGTCCGCTATCCCTTCCGGCCTTGACCATAGCCGCCTGAAGTCTCTTTCCGGTAGTTCCATGTCCTTTGAAAGATTTTTTTGAAGGATTTTTGAACAGGGCATCGGCATTTACCCTCCGGCGCCTTGTCATGGGTATCCATGTGCCGGTTCCGGACTAATGCTTTCTTCCGCGGCTGCGCCGGCCGGCATGGATGCCGGCT
>JAIRNB010000027.1 GCA_031258265.1 Treponema sp.
TACCGCATTTCTATTATCAAGTGGCCCATCATCTACAAGGGGGCGGACCCGGACCGGGTATCCTTTGTGCCCCTGCAATGGGACGGGCCTTTAACCCTGCGGGAAATTCTTAAACAGCACCCCAAGGGCCGGGAATACGGTTTTATCCAGGAACATGAACCGGTCCACCCCCTTCTTACCGATGCCGCCGGGGCGGTCCTCTCCTATCCGCCGATAATCAATTCCGCGGATTTGGGGGCGGTCCAGGTGGGGGACACGGACCTCTTTATCGAGCTTACCGGCACGGACCAGCCTTCGGTGGTCCTCTCCGCCTCTATTATGGCCTGCGATCTTGCCGATCAGGGTTATACCATTGAGCCGGTGGAAATTGAGTACGCCTTTGATACCCCCTTTGGCCGGAACATGGTGTGTCCTTACTACTTCCAGGAGCCGGTGTTCTGTTCCCTTGGCCGGGTGGAAAAATTTCTGGGGGAAAAGCTTGGGACTGATGAATGTAGGGCGGCCCTGGGACGGATGGGGGTAAGGGCGGAAGCTGCCCGGGACCTGGAACGGGGCGCCCCGGCGGGGGCTGTTCCTGAAGATGGGGTCCGGGCCTGGCCCCCGGAGTACCGGAACGATTTCCTCCATGCCGCGGATGTGATGGAGGATGTGATGATTGGCCGGGGTCTTAACAGCTTTAAACCCCAGCGGCCCAGGGATTTTACCATGGGCCGCCTTACCCCTGTCACGTCTTTTAGCCGCCGGGTAAAAGAAATAATGATCGGCATGGGGTACCAGGAGATGATCTACAATTACCTGGGTTCCCGCAAAGATTTGATAGAAAACATGCTGGGGGATGGCAGCCGGGTTCTTAGAATTGCCAATCCCATGACGGAAAATTACGAATATGTCAGGGACACCGTGCTGGCTTCCCTTCTGGCAAGTGAATCCGCTTCCGGCCATGCCGCCTATCCCCACCGGATCTTTGAGATTGGGAAGGTAGCCTTCAGGGATACATCCGGCCAGGCCGCCGTATCCTGCGAGGCTGCCGCCCCGTCCGGCGCCGCGGATACTGTGGAAGGCACGGGAAACAGTACGGGTATTAAAACCCGGCAGTACCTGGGCTTTGTTCATGCCGGCGGGGAGGCGAATTTTAACACGGCGGCGGGGCAGCTTCAGACTTTGTTTTACTATCTTTCCCGGGAATACACGGTGGAGGAAAGCGGAGACAGCCGTTTTATCCCCGGCCGGGCGGCGGCTATTCTGTACGGCGGTGTTCCCGCCGGAGTCTTCGGGGAAATTCATCCCCAGGTCCTGGAAAACTGGGGTCTTACCGTACCCTGTACCGCCGTGGAGATCGATGTCGAAGCCCTGCTTTAAGCCGGGGGTTTGTTTTACTATGGATGACGAGACGCTGATAAAGGAACTGGAGGAAAAGCTCCTGCTCCAAAAGATTCGGAGCAGCCGGGAAGAACTGGAAAAACTTATTTCCCTGGACTTTATTGAATATGGTTCTTCCGGGAAGGTATACAATTACCTGGGGACCATTGCGTATCTATTAACCAACTCTATCGATACCTTTAGTTATACTTTTGTTAATTTCAAAACCCGCCGGCTTTCCGATGACGTAATCCTGGCCCTCTATATCCTGGAAATCGAAAAGAACCATAAAATTAATATTACTAACCGCAGTTCCCTTTGGCGGCGGGAAGGGGATTTCGATGAGGATGAGGGGGATTCTGTCTGGCGGATCATCTTTCACCAGGGCACCAGGGTTACTAAGTAGTGTCCGCGAAGCCTGCCGCTTTATGGGCCGCTCCCGGCCGGGCCTCCGCCGGGGATGAACCATGACTAAAACCGCCTGGGCCGCGTTTAGCGCCGCCCGTGAACGCTACCGCGGGGGGCTGGAACAGTTTAGCCGGGTCTTTTGCGGCCTAAAAGCCCTGCAGCAGGAACTGGTAGACCGGCGCTCCGGTCCCGCCTATACGGTGCGGGCTTCCCTGGTTTACAACCAGGCCCTGGATGATCTGGGCCCCGCCGCTGAGATCCGCCTTATCCTGGTGGGCGACAACCCCGGCCGCCGTGAACAGGAAACCGGGCGTTACCTGGTGGGGCCTTCAGGGAAAATCGCCGAAGGTTTTTTCCGGGCCGCGGCGGAACTGGGAATCGATTTTCGTAAAAATGTCCTTATCCTGAACAAGACCCCCATCCATACCCCCCGGACCGCGGAATTAAAGGAACTTTGCCGCCGGGGCGGACCGGAACTGGCTGGCCGCGCCGCGGAGACCCAGCGTTTTATGGCCTCCCTGCTCCTGGAATTCCAGCGGGCCTTTTCTGCTTCCGGTCCCCTGCCGGTGTGGATCACCGGATACTCGGAAATGAAAGAGGGAGGTATCTTCGGGGCTTATACCGAAGCCCTGGGGAAACTCTACGCCGCGGAACCCTCCCTGGGGGAACAGGTTTTTTTGTACCGCCACTTTTCCATGAACCAGTTCAGCACCGATCTCCGCCGGCAGACCATGGAAGGGGAGGGTGTCCAGGCCGCCCTGGACCGGATTGGCCGTTCCTACCGGCGGCGAATCCTGGGCTGGTAGACACCCTGCCGGCTCTCCCGCTGGCGGCCATGTTTTTCTCCATGCTATGCTGTTACCCCTATGGATAGGGAGTTTTACACCGACATCAATTCGCGGACCATCGACGGCTGGGTCAAGGACGGCTGGGAATGGGGAATCCCCGTCTCCGCCGAGACCTTCCAAAGGGCAAAGGAGGGGGACTGGGAGATATTTCTTACCCCCACAAAGCCCGTCCCCAGGGACTGGTTTCCCCCGCTTAGGGGCCGCAGGGTCTTGGGACTGGCCGCCGGCGGCGGTCAGCAGATGCCCCTCCTCGCCGCCCAGGGGGCCATCTGCGTGGTTCTGGACTATTCCGACCGCCAGTTGGAAAACGATCGGTTTGTGGCGGACCGGGAGGGCTACACAATCGAGACCGTCAAGGCCGATATGACCAAACGGCTTCCCTTTGATGACGGAAGCTTTGACATGATCCTCCACCCCGTGTCCAACTGTTATGTGGAGGATGTGTACCATGTTTGGAACGAAGCCTGCCGGGTTCTAAAACCCCAGGGCCTCCTTATCGCCGGAATGGACAATGGATTCCGCTATATGTTCGATGATGAGACGCGGCAGCCCCTCACCGTGGTAAACAAACTGCCCTACAACCCCCTTACAAACCCCGTCCTCTACAACCGGGACCTCCAGGAAAACGGGGGAATTCAGTTTAGCCACACCGTGGAAGAGCAGGTTGGGGGCCAAATCCGGGCGGGCTTCATCCTTACCGGCCTCTACGAAGACCGGGACCGGGAAGGCCAGGGCCTGCTTCGGGACTACATGCCCCAATACCTCGTAACCCTGGCATACAAGCCGCGGAGCGGTCTATGGGATTGATCGTTTACACCGACGGGGGCTGTTCAGGGAATCCAGGCCCGGGTGGCTGGGCCTATGTAATTTTGGTGGAGGAGAGGGGGGGGGGAAGCCTCCCCCCTGGGGCGCGTCAGGATGCCGCGCCCCACCCCCCTCTCCTAGGGGCTTCCGCCCCTAAAACCCCGCATCCGCCCCAGGGCCCCGTCATCCTGGCCGAAAAATGGGGGGCCGCGCCGGCAACCACCAACAACCGCATGGAACTCATGGCTGTCATCTCCGCCCTGGAAACCCTGCCCTCCCTGGGGGCCCAGGGCCGGATCACCGTCTACACCGATTCCCAGTACGTCCAGAAGGGCATTACCCAGTGGATACACACATGGAAGCGGAATAACTGGCGTACCGGCGGCAAGACCCCGGTAAAGAATCAGGACCTCTGGCAGCGCCTGGATGCCCTGGCGGGCCGTTATCAGCTTATCTGGGGGTGGATTCGGGGACACGCGGGGAATGAAATGAACGAGCGTTGCGACCGCATGACCCAGGAGGCTATCCGGTCTCTGCGTTAGCCGCCTGTGGATAACTAAATTTCTAACTATCCCCTGTATGCACCGGCGTGACCGCCAGGCGTGACCACTAGCGTTGCCGCCGGCGGTATCAATATGAAAACGGAATTCATTTTCATATTGACAACTTTGTTTCAATCGGGTATGAATAGGCCGCCATGCGTAAACGTCCGGCAAACTACCATACCCGGCAGGGGGAGGATATTCTCGATTACATAAGATCCCTGGGGGACCGCCATGTAACGGTAAGCAGCCTGGTCCGCCACTTTGCCGGCGGGAAGGGGAATATCGGGCAGACCACCATCTACCGGCACCTCGAAAGGCTGACGGCGGAGGGAATCATCCGTAAATATCCGCTGGGAGACGGCAAAAGCGCCTGTTATCAGTATGTGGACAGCCAGGGGCCCTGCCGGGAACATTTTCACCTGCTCTGTGAACGTTGCGGCGCCCTTATCCACGCGGACTGCGATCTCCTGGAAGGAATACGGACCCACCTCCTGTTTGAGCATGACTTTCAGGTTGATATGCTTAAAACCGTCTTTTATGGAACCTGTGACGCCTGCCGCTCCGCCGGCCCTTCCCCGGAGAACCGTATATGAATCGCGGCGCTTTGACGGGCTGTATCCTCTGCTGCTGCTTTGTTTCGGCGCTTCTGTTTTCCGGATTTGTCATTGCGGTCCATGGGGATCACGACTGCTGCGGGGAGGAATGTCCCCTGTGCCTTCTGGTTCAGGGGACGCTGAATTTTTCCCGCCAGCTTAGGCAGATTCCGGTCTTTTTCGTGTTTCCCCCAAACATTCTTTTTTTGATCCCCCTTAGCGCGGGGTTTTTCGCTTTTTATGCGGTCCCGGCAAGTTCGGTACGGCTCAAGGTAAAAATAAACAGATGATCGGGCTAATGGACTTGTTCAAGAACCCGGTTGGTTCTTTGCCAAGCTTCACATAGCAGCCAAGCGAGGCTTGGCTGCCAAGCCTCGCTTGGCTTACAAGTCTTCCAAAATTGGAAACACTTCAAACTGATTGTTCGGTTGGAAGGGGCGGCGGTTCCGCCGCCCCGTATCCTGTCAAAATAGGAGTTAAACAGTATGAAACGGATAGTTCTTTTTATATGCGCGTTGGTGTTTTTTGTTACGATTCTGCCGGCCCGGGGGCGGAGAAACACGGGAAATACGGAGGGCAAGGTAAACGTGGTAACGACCATTTTCCCCCCCTATGATTTTGTGCGGGTGATTGCCGGGGACAAGGCCGCGGTAACCATGCTGCTTCCCCCGGGGGCGGAGAGTCATTCCTTTGAACCGACCCCCCAGGATATTATAAAAGTACGGAACTGCGATGTCTTTATCTATGTGGGCGGCGAATCGGACGCCTGGGTAGAAATGATTCTCGAATCCATAGATACAAGCCGCATGGAAATTATTACCCTGATGGACTGTGTGGAGGTGGTGGAAGAAGTCATTGTGGAGGGAATGCAGGACGATGAGGAAGGCCACGATCATTCCCATGAACATGAATCCTTCACCCTTGAGGATGTAAAAGACCGCGCCCTCACTGACTGGGCGGGGGATTGGCAGTCGGTTTACCCCCATCTCCTTGACGGGACGCTGAATCCGGTAATGGAACATAAGGCGGAAAGCGGCGAAAAAACCGTCGCTGAATATTATGAGCAGTATGAAACCGCGTATATAACGGATATGGACAGGGTTACTATTACCGGGGATTCTATGACCTTCTACAGAAACGGCGTTCCGGTAAGGGCGCGGTACATATACCGGGGAACCGGGGTTATAGACACCGGTGACGGGGATCTTTGGGTACGCTATAAATTTGAAGCCGCCGGTGATTCGCCGCAGGGCGCGCCCAGGTACATCATGTTCAGCGACCATCTGCATGCCCCCGCCAAACCGGAACACTTCCACATATACGCCAGCGATGAAAGTTTTGACGCCCTCATGGCGGATACGGACCCGGTGAATTACCCGACCTATTACCCCGCCGCTTTAACGAAAACTGAAATTGTGGCGGAAATGATTGGCCATGATCACGAAGAAGAGGCGGAATACGATGAGCATGTGTGGACTTCCCCCCGGAACGCGAAACTGATCGTGCGGAAGATCGCCGATGTGTTAAAGCGGCGGGATGCGGCCAATGCGGCGGAGTACGAAAGGAACACCGTTTCCTACCTGGCAAAACTAACGGAACTGGACGCTTCGTTCCAGGCCCTGGTAGACGGCGCAAAGCGAAAAACCTTTATCTTTGGGGACCGCTTTCCCTTCCGTTACTTTGCCGATGCCTATAATTTAAGTTATTTCGCCGCGTTCCCCGGCTGTTCTACCGAAACGGAGGCCAGCGCCGCCACCGTCGCGTTCCTGATCGACAAGGTCCGGGCGGAGAAGATACCTGTGGTGTTTCACATTGAACTTTCCAATGAAAAAATCGCCGATACGATCTGCGAGGGAACGGGGGCCCGGAAGCTCCTGCTCCATGCGGTCCACAATGTTTCAAAAAGGGATTTTGACCGGGGGGCCAATTACTACGATTTGATGTCCCGGAATGTTGAAAGTTTGAGAAGCGCCCTGTACTGATTAGAGTCTGTCCATAATGTAGACACATTATGGACCCGGCATATATGCCGCGACTTCCTTAAAAAAGGTATTTGTGTACCGTTTTGGTACAGGCGGATTTAGGCAAATCCGCCGGGAGCAAATACAAGTTCTGTCCACAAAGTAACCGACTTTGTGGACAGACACGATTTAGTCCAGTTAGTCCGGGCGGACCGTTTTCTGTCCGCCGCCGGCCCGTTGTATATCCGGCTCCCACTTGGGGGGTAGCCGGAAGCTGCGGGCGGCTGGAGGCGAGGGGGGGCCAGAGTGACGGCGCGCCAGAGGCGCGGCTGTGGACTAGGGACCCGGAGGGTCCCGGTTGACCTCGGCCTTTCAGCTCTTGTACCGTAGCCTATCACCTTCGCTGGGCCTATGCCGTGCTGCATCATTCAATCACATGCTTCACCAGTTCGCATGCATTTCTTTGGCAGGAAGCAGGCCCCCCCTTATAGGCTTTGGGGGGCTCTGTTTAAGCTTCCCCCAGGGCCTTGTC
>JAIRNB010000206.1 GCA_031258265.1 Treponema sp.
AGGGATCCCACAACCAGCCTTGAGGACTTTATGTACAAGGAAGTGCGCTTTAAGAGCCTGAAGGCCGCCAGTCCTGACCGGGCGGACGCCCTTTTGGCTAAGGCCAAGGCCCAAAGCGAGCGGGTCTGGAAGGAGTACAAGTATTTAGCGGAACGGCCCTTCTAAGAAAGCACTGATTTATTCAATTGATTTATTCAATCGAGAATAAATCAGTGCTGCTTTAATGTGGTTTTTTCGCCGCTTTGAAAAAGCGCGTTTTCCGTAGGAAAACGAGAAAAATAATAGGGCAACGATGATTAGCGTCAAGTTAATCAGCGTTGCCTTAAGCGTATCCTAGCAGCCTGTTGCAATGTAGATTTTTTGCCTAGGCGCCTGTGGCGCCCTATATGCAAAAAATCACGATTATTGGGCAGCTGTGCAAACCTGTGGTTTGCTTGGAGTTTGTAAGGTATAAATATTCATTGGTATGAATATTTATACCGTTTTAGGCGCGAAGCGCAACAAACTCCTAGGGCGGAACGTTCAGAGTTCTTCCCCGTTGTTCTGAATCAGATCCCGGTACCAGTAGCCGGAATCTTTGATGATCCGCCGCTGGGTTTGGTAGTCGCAGTAGACCATGCCGAAGCGGTCGGTGTAGCCTTTGGCCCACTCGAAGTTGTCGGTGACGCACCAGTGGAAGTAGCCCCGGATGTCTACGCCTTCTTCGGCGGCTTTCTTGAGGCAGCGCAGGTAGCGGTGGAGGAAGTCGATGCGGGCGGGGTCGTGGACTTTGCCGTCCAGGGATACTACGTCGGCGCAGGAGAGGCCGTTTTCCGTGATGTAAAGGGGTTTTTTGTAGCGTTCCCATAGGAACTTGGGGCCCCAGTAGAGGGATTCCGGGGTAACCGGCCATTTGGCGGCGGTAAAGGCATAGCCGTCTTTGCGGGGGACGATTTCCGCGCCCAGGGGGCCGCCGGCGCGGATTTCCATGCCGTTGTAGATGTTCTGGCCCAGGAAGTCCAGGGGTTCGCTGATGATCCTGAGGTCATCGGCTCCGATTTTGGGCATGTGGGGGCCGTGGAGGGTGTAGAGTTCGTCGGGATATTTGCCGAGGAATACGGGGTCGCTCCAGAGGCTTACGGACCAGAAGCAGCGATCCGGGGGGATGTGAAAAAAGGCTTTGCGGGCGGCTTCCTGGTCTTCAGGGCTGTCCGTGGCGGGGTAATGGGCGCTGCAGGTGGGGGCGTAGCCAATCTGTGAATCTTTGACGGCGGCGCGGATGGCTTGGACCGCCCGGCCGTGGGCCAGGAGTACATGGTGGGCCATGAGCAGGGTATCCCATATCGGGAAGTGTATCCCCGGGGCATGTTCGGTACTGTCGTAGGAGATGCCGATGAAGCACTGGGGTTCGTTAAAGGTGATGTAGTTCTTTAGCCGGTCGCCCAGACGCTGCGCCACGGCGGCGGCGTAATCGGCAAACCAGCGGGGGCTGTCCGGGTTCATCCAGCCGCCCCGGCGGAACAGGGCGTAGGGGTAGTCCCAATGGTACAGGGTGGCGTAGGGGATGATCCCCGCGGCGATGATGCTGTCCAGAAGACGGTCGTAGAAGTCCAGGCCCTTCCCGTTCAGTTTGCCGTCCCCTTCGGGGAAGATCCGGGGCCAGGCAATGGAAAAGCGGTAGCCCTTGTAGCCCAACTGTTTCATGATATCCACATCTTCCTGGTAGCGGTGGTAGTGGTCCGCCGCCACATCCCCGGTGGAACCGTTTAGTACCCTGCCGGGCTCTTTGCAGAACATATCCCATATAGACGGGCCCCTGCCGTCCTCGGCCGCCGCCCCTTCGATCTGATAAGAGGCGCTGGCGCCTCCCCACACAAAATCTTTACGAAAAGCCATATTTAACTCCGGTAAAAAGCGGCGGCAGTGCCGCTTAGGCTAAACCAAAACTCCGGGAAATTCCCGCAGTACCATTTCTACAGATACGGCAGTACCTTTTTCCCTTCCAGAAGCTGGTCCAGATCGTTTTGAACCTTGGTGATATAGGCGGAGTAGGTGTAAAAGGGACGGCCCCCGTTCAGGCTGGTAAAGACCCGGCGGGAGGAGGAGGCGTAGAAGGATACCCTGTCCGGCGGACGGCCGTCCCGGTAGCGGTACACAATTTCCATGACGGGCTGGGCGCCGGGGGGAATTTTGTCGCTGGTATATTCATCGTAAACGGCGCTAAGGAGACTCTGGTAGTAACTGCGGAAAAACTTGGTGTCCAGTACCACGCCCCCGGCTTCCACCTTAAGGTCGTCCCCTTCACCGCTCAGATTAAAGTTTACCCGCCGTCCGGGGAAGCTCAATTCCACCTGGGCAATATCATCGATGAAGGGCAAAATGATCATCTTGTCCATCAGGTCCCACCAGCCGGTTTCCAGCCAGGGAAGGGCGGAGGCCGCCATCTGGTAGATCAGGCTGCCCCCCTGGCTGCAGATGTATACATTGCCATCGGCATCGGGTTTGGATGCCAGAAGGCTAAAGCCCCCCAGCCCCTGCCCCAGGGTACCGGTGACAGAGGCGGTGGAATAGGGTTTATCCAGGCCGTAACGGGCCAGGTCTTCATCCCCGCTAAGCCGGGCAACGGCCCGGTCCGCGTTAATACCGGGAAGGGATTTAAGAATGGTATAGCCCTTATCCAGGTTCAGGGAAGCTTCTATGGGACCGGAGATCCGGTAGGCATTGCTAATCCGGCCCGGTTGAACCTCTGTTTGTTCTTGGTGGATAACCCTAACCGGCCCGTCGGGCCGGACCGCGCCGCCCAGGATGATTTCCCCAAACTCAAAGCCGCCGTAACCGTCATCCGGAAGCTGGGGGCTCAGTTCTTTACCCACAAAATCGAAGACCCCCTGGAAAAAATAGTCCATCTCCCACTTTCCGGCCTGGTATATGGCGGAACTCCCGTCCAGGCGGACATAGATACCCGCCCCGTCGGGGACATCGGCGCCGATAAACAGCGTAGTCCCCTCCCCGGATGCGGTTTTAATCTCCGCCCTGGCCCGGGGCGTATCCAGGCCGTAAACCGCCACGTCCCCCTCCTCCACCACAAGGCCCCGGGAACTCAGGCTGGCGCAGCTATCCAAAATCCGGGTCAGGGAATAGGTACTGGTGATAAGGGCTTCCCAGCCGGGAATAGAGGGGGGATCGCCGGGGAAAACCGTGTACTCCCCCTTTTCATTGCTTACGGTAACGGAGGCCAGGCCCCCGTATTTTTCATCCCGGTAGTCGATGATGTACTCCACATCGGGGAGTACCGGAGGGGCCTCTTCCGCCGCCTTGGCCGGGCGATTAAGGAGAAACAGGCCAAGGGCCAGGGCTCCCAGCACCAGCGCCATAACCAGAATGAATATCAGTTTCTTCGCCATAAGAATCTCCTACCGGTGGCGGCGGCGGAGCCAGACAACAATTCCCGTAACCAGTACGGCAAGGGGAACCAGAACGATGAAAATAAGGGCCAGGATGATAACCTGGATCGCCGTAATATTCAGATTGGAAAAGCCCAGGGTCTTGTCTTCAATGTAGAGCTGATCTTCCCGGCCGGAAAGGCGGCCCAGGAGGTCCAGGAAGTAGCTGGAATTACCAATATTAATATTCCCCAAGATACTGGGGTTCCAGGCGGCGGCGGAACCGCAGACAATTACATGGGACCTGACAATATCCCCTTCCACATTGTTCCGGGTGGAACTGCTCAGGGCCAGGAGGGGAATATCGGCTTTTAGATCCCGGGCGCCGGGACTCCAGTCCAGGGGGGCGTCCGCCGGGCGGATACCGGCGCTGGGGGAAGAACGGATAAGGACCTGGGTCTTCCGGTAACGCTGGGCCTCATAGACCAGCCGCAGGGGCCGGGACTGGGGCAGCACGGGGGAAAGTTCCTTGGCAATTACCAGTTTTGAATAATCGTCTTCCACAAAGTCCGCGAGGGACAGGTAGGGAGAGTCCCCGATGATCCGGTTACTGTCGGTCTCAAAGACAACCCCCCCCTCTACCGCCAGGCCCCATTCCGTAAGAAAGGCGTCCAGATTGGGAAAGCCACCCTGATCGAGAACATTCGAGGGGGCCCCCTGGGTCAGGGAACTGAGGTAGAAGAAGATCCGGTTGTTTCCCCCCTCCAGGAAGCTGTCAATATTGGCCAGTTCTTCCGTGGAAAGGTCCCGGCTGGGGGCGGCAAGGATCAGAAGGCTGGCCTCCGGGGGGATGGGTTCGGTAATGGTATTAACGGTAACCACATCCCAGACGTTCATCCGCAGAAGCTCGGCGAAGGCCCCCACATCCAGTTCCCCGTGGCCGCCGATCAGCGCCGCCAGGGAACTTTTTTGGCTGGTTACCCCCAGGAGGGCGCTGGTCATGGCCTGCTCCGCCTTGGAGGAAGATATGAAACTCCCATAGTAGGAGGTCTGGATATTAAAGAGGTCCCGGGGGCTGAGTTTCCGGGACCGGCCCCCGGAGACAATCAAAATATCGTTGATAGTGGCGTCCGTTTCGGGGAAACGGGAAGGGAAGTCCGGGTTACGGATCAGGTCCACATATTCAAGGCGCACCCGGGGGGAATACTGGGAATACTTGCGAATCACCTCGTTGGCCTGGATAAAATATTCCGTGGGGCTGCCGGTAATAAAACTGGATTCGGTGTTGAGGATGTAAATATTCACATCCTGATCCAGTTTCTCCAGAAAACCAATGGTTTCACCGGAGATCTCGAAGATCCGGTCCTCGGTAAGGTCAATGTCCAGGGGGTACTTCTTGAAAAGGGCCGTAAGGACCACATTAAAAAGAACGATTACCGCGATCACCACCAGGGTAATGCAGACCGAAACAAAGCCGTAGCGCAGGTTTCGCTTCTCAAAAAATTTTGCCATTTTCTAGCTCCACCTTCGTTTTTCCAGCACCCTGGTTGTTAGAAACAAAAATATGCAGCAAACGCTGATAAAGAACACCAGGTTCGCTATACCCAGGATGCCGTTGGTAATGGGGGTATAACGCCTCATAAAGGAAATCCCCTGTAGTACGGTACGGAGCAGGGGGTTGGGAACAATGTCGATAAGGGCGTCCATAAGGAAAATCGCCAGGACCACGGTAAAACAGCCGATGGCGGCGATGGCCTGGTTCTCCGTAAGGGAGGAGATGAACTGCCCAATGGCGATAAAGGCAAAGCCCAGGAGGAGGATGCCGATATAGCTGCCCCAAACCATGGCCCAATTAACCTGGGCCAGAACTTCTACCACGATAGAATACACCAGGGTCATAGACACCCCGGCGGTATACACGGCGGCGGCGGCCAGAAATTTGCCGCCGGCTATGGCCCCCAGGCTTACCGGGGCGGTAAGCAGGACCTGATCGGTCCGGTGCCGCCGGTCCTCTGACATAAGACGCATGGTCAGCACCGGGGTCAGGAACATGACGATGTTGATCATCACCTGAAACACGGGGGTCATAACTGAACTGTTGGCAAAGAGAACCCCGGCAAAAAAGAAATAACCGGTAAGAAGGTAGAAGACCCCCAAATACACATAACCGATAGGGGAACTGAAATAGGCCCCCAGCTCCCGTTTGATTATCGCAATCATCGCTCCTCTCCTTCGCCGGAGGCTTTTTCGGAGGCATTCCGGTCCTCCGGGGTATCCCCGCTTTCTTCAAGTTCCGCCGGGGCCTCCGGTTCCGAGGTTTCCGCCGCCGGGACCTCCGCGGCTTCCGTCACCGCCTCCACCGGGGCGCCTTCCCCAGGGTCCCCAAAACCCGCCGCCTCCCCGCCCGCCGAGGCCTCACCGGGGACAGTCTCCGGGCGGGGGGCCCCCGCAATAGCGGAAATAGCCGCATTATCCCCCGCGGTAAGCCGGATAAAGGCGTCTTCCAGGGAGATTCTGCTCCTCCGCAGGGAAAGGATAGGCCGCCCGGCGGCGGCCAGGAGTCTAAAAATGTCCCGCCGGGGATCGCTTTCGCTCTCGCTTTCAATCTCGAAGGCGGCAGCCCCTTCCTCCTCCGCCCTGTCCAGGAGACTGGCGGATTTGATCCCCGGCAGGGCCCTGATCTGCCGAAGAAGCTCCTCTCCGGGGCCCTCCACCGAAAGGAAAAGCCGGTTATCCCCCTGGCGGGAAAGGTTCTCCAGGCTGTCATCGGCAATAAGCACCCCGTTGTTGATCACGATAACCCGGTCGCAGACCGCCTGAACTTCCTGGAGAATATGGGAGGAGAAGATCACCGCGGATTTTTTCCCCAATTCCCGGATAAGGCCGCGGATCTCCAGGATCTGCACCGGGTCCAGACCCACAGTAGGTTCGTCCATGATAAGCAGCCCCGGATTCCCCAGCATAGCCTGGGCCAGACCCACCCGCTGCTGGAAACCCTTGGAAAGGTTCTTGACGATCCGCTTCTGCACCGGCCCAATACCCACAGCTTCACAAACCTCGTTAATGTGGGACTTCTTGGGGAGGGAAAGCTTTTTCAGATCGAAAATAAAGGAAAGATAGGCGGCCACCGTCATATCCGGGTACAGGGGAGGCCGTTCCGGCAGGTAGCCCACATTCCGTTTAGCCCCAATAGGGTCTTCAAGAATCTCGCTCCCGTTCACCGTCACCGTCCCCGCGGAGGAAGAGGTATACCCGGCAATAATATTCATGGTAGTGGATTTCCCCGCCCCGTTAGGGCCAAGAAAACCAAGAACCCCCCGATCCCCCAGGCTAAAGCTGATGTCATCCACCACCCGCCTGGCGCCGTAAACCTTCGTAACATTCTGCACAGTTACCATTAAACGCTCCTGGAAAGTTTAAGATACCAAAAATTACCCGCTTTGTCAAAAAATAAGCC
>JAIRNB010000187.1 GCA_031258265.1 Treponema sp.
ACCCCCCATTACACAGTATGTGTGCGTCCCCGATCCGGGTAGGGGTCCATAAGGGGGGCTTGGGTCGCGGGACTTGTGTTGGGGGCATTGTGTGAGCGCAGCCCCGCTCTTTCAAACACCAAAGCCCCGCGCCACAGGCCCCTAGGGGCCCTTTACATGGCACGGGGACATCCGGGACAAAGGCGGGGGGCGGCGGAGTCTGCCTGGCCGAACGTCTCTGGAATTCCCCGCTGGAACAGACCCGCGCAGCGGGGCTGCGGAAGCGGACTCTACAGGCAAGTGAGAGCCGGGCATACTCCGCCGCCCCCCGTTTTAGTCTATATGCGTCCCCGCTAACCTCATTCGGGCCCATAGGGGGCGCCGCCGAATGGCGGCAGGGGTGTCCCCTCTGGCTGGGGGTCCGGGGGTATTCCTCGACCGCTGCCGCTATCAATTAGTAACCCCCGGAGAGGGGGTAGGGCGCAACGAAGTGCGCCCGAGGGGGAGGCTTCCCCCTCCTTATATAAGGCAAAATTTATTCAAAAACAAAAAAACATAAAAAGTTTGACAGATTTGGAGTTTTCGGGATAAAATAGTACCGGTCGGTGTATATCGGCCTAAATTGTGGAATGGCCGGGGGTTTCTTCCGGTTTTTTCCGTATATAAGAGGAGCGCAAAGATGGCAGGCAGTATCGAAGGAAAATGGGATATTGATTCTCAGGGCAACCAGGTTATTTGGGAAATTACCAAGGAGGGCGATACATGGGAGGCATATTCCACGGCCATGGGCCAGCGGCAGAAATTTGACAATTTCATTATGAACGGCGACACCATTGTGGCCGGTCTTTCCATGATGGGCATGAACATTGTTATGGGCGGCACCTATGATCCCGCCACGGACACGATCAAAGGCACCTCGAAGTCCTCTTTCGGCGAAACTCCCTTTGTCGGCAAGAGGATGGAGTAGGGGAGTCGCATGGCCGTTCCGAAATTCGATCCCAAAGAAATGACCGTGGCCCGGGAGATTCCGGCATTTGGCCCCCCGGGCACTCCGCCGACCAAGGTATACAGCACCCCCGTCCCGCTCAAGGACGGCTATCTGGCCGCCATGAAGCGGGAACCCATCTGGCAGGTTTCCGGCATCGAGACGGGAATGTTTGCCCCCCGAATCTATGTTGACAACATAGTCCGGGCCATGGTGATAGACGGCGAAGGCTTTATCATGAACGACCAGGGGGGAATTCCCGTGGGGGGCAAGGATATTTTTGGCGTGGAATGGGTTTTTGTGCCCTCCGCCGGAGGTTCCACGGTAAAACCCGGCAACCCCCTGCTCGCCAATGTGAACGATTGGGAAAGGGTGATCCAATTCCCCAATATCGACGAATGGGACTGGGAAAATGCGGGGAAGAAAAACGAGGCCTACCTCAAGAGTTTAGACACCCTGCCTATGATCTGGTTCCAGACGGGATTTTTTGAGCGTCTTATTTCCTTTATGGACTTTGAAGGCGCCGCCATGGCGATGATCGATGAGGATCAGCAGGATGCCGTAAAAGCCCTGATGATGGCCCTGGCGGATCTCTACATCCGTATGTTCGACAAGTTCCGGCAGTACTTCAACCTCACCAGCTACACCATCCATGACGACTGGGGCTCCCAGATGGCGCCTTTCTTTTCCCCCGCGGTGGGCAGGGAACTTATCGTTCCGGCCATGCGGAAGGTAACGGATCACATTCATGCCATGGGCGGCATCGCCGACTTTCATAGCTGCGGTCATGTGGACGCCTGTATCCCCAATATGATAGAAGCCGGCTGGGATTCCTGGAGCGGAATGGCCATGAACGACACCCAGGGGGACTACGAGAAGTACGGCGACAGGATCATTATCGGGGTGATTCCTGATCAGTGGGATCCCGCGGTTACCCCGGAGGAAAAACAGCAGGAGGAAGCCCGGAAATTTGTGGACAGGTTCTGCCGGCCCGGAAAACCCGCGCTGATCAACTACTACGGCTCTCAGGTGATGACTCCGGCTTTCCGGGAAGAACTGTACCGGTATTCCCGCATCAAGCTCGGCGGTCAATAGGGAAGCGAGAGACTTAGGAACCGTATAATTGCTTATGCAACACGGAAACACCATGGCCAAACGGTCATGGTGTTTCCGTGCAGTTCCTTGGGAGGAGAAAGCGGAGGTTATAAATAGAGACTGTATAAAAAATCATACACAATGTGAATTTTGCAAAGAATTCAAAAGAAATATTGACAGATATGATAATATATCGTATACTTAATCGTATGAAAGTAACCGCAATAATAGCTGATGAATTGATTAATGATGTAAAGGCGTATACTCAAAGTTCCACTGTTACTGAAGCAATAACAATCGCTTTAAAAGACTGGATCGATATTTATAATATCAAGGAACTAAATAAAAAAATAGCACAAAAACCAGTTTTTCTTAAAAACGGTCAAAAAACTCGTGAAATTAATCGGCAGAAATGATAATACTTGATACAACAGTTTGGATTGAATATTTAAAGAATAATCAGGAATATTATTCTATAGTTTCTGTATTATTAGAAAAAAAGAAAATTCTGGCGGTTGAATGTATATTCGGAGAGTTATTACAAGGCGTCAAAAATAAATATGAAGAAGAAATGGTATTAAAATATTGGAAATATTTGCCAAAGAAGATATACAGAGATATAATAGTAGAAGCAGGAAATTATTCAAATAAAAATAAATTATTGGATAAGGGTGTCGGATTAATTGATACAATAATATTAATGCATGGAATAAAAAGTAAATCAAAGATATGGACACTGGACAAAAAATTTAAAATAATAATACCGGAAGGGTTAAAATATATTGCCGATGAATAGAAACGGCCACTGCGCATAACAATCCTGTCTATGCTTAGGAATGCTGCTTCCGCGGCAATCAGAAAACCGGCAGGCGGCCCATATACAGTCCCTTCGGGCGGGGTAGCTTATTTCCAGATAACTTCGTATTCCAGGGGTTCTTCCAGGACCAGAATATCCGCCAGCGCTATGGCGAACGCGGCGGAAGATCCGCTATACGTTCCGCCCTTTACGGATCTGATTGCGCCGGGGAAGCCGACGGTCACGGCGATCTCTGCGGCGGCAATTTCGTCCGCCAGGGCTTTGCCGTAAATGTCCTCCACCAGATCCAGGTATTCCGCCCTGGTAAGGGCATCTCCGGTTGCCGCCGGGGCAAAGAGCGCGGAAAGGTAGTCCCGGACATTCGCGGAGATCATGGCGAGCAGCAGGGGAGCGGTTTCCCTATCCAGGAAGGCTGAAAGCCGCTTGTCCCCCGGCTCCTGCCCTGTTCCCAGGGTGATAAACCGCTTCTGCTCCGGGACGCCGGGCATGGCGAACAGTTCGTCCACCCGGGAAGCGCGGACGGTCCCGGCTATGCCTGCGGGGCCCGTGTTCGCCAGATCCGCCGACAGGATCCCCGGCGCGGCGACCAGGGACCGGGCTATGGCCGGGCCGTCGATCACCGGGGCGCCGCGATCCCCCTGCCGGCCCGCGGCGGCGCCAAGGGAAGCCAGGGAACGGAGCATGGCGCCCATGCGGGGCTCTATGTTGATTTCCAGGCTAAGCTCCGCGGATCCGTCCTGCCGGAGATTGCCGTCGATCCGACCGGAACAGCCCTCAAGGAGGGCCGGAAGCGCCGCCGTCAGGATAAAAACAACAAACCGGGCTTTGAGTTTTAGCCGGATAGCTTTTTTCGGGCTTATCGTTGTATAATTTATCATATACCATAGAGTATACCATATTCGGTGGAAGGAGAAACAGCGATGGGAAACACGCCTTGGGCCTATTTGGACGCGTACCGGGGAACGGCCGTTAAAGGGACCTGGCCGACCATGGTGGAGGCGTTTAAGATTACCGCTTCCCGCTACGGGGAGAGGCCCTGTTTTACCATTTACGAGCCGGACCGGATCAGTCTGAGCTACAGTGAGGCGCTGGGGATCATCGAAAGGGTGTCCCGGTGGCTGCACAGCCGGGGAATACGCCATGGGGACAGGGTGGCCTTAACGGGGAAGAATTCCCCGGAATGGGCCCTGGCGTTTATCGCCATCCACTTTGCCGGGGCGGTGGTGGTCCCCATTGACTACCAACTGCATCAGGAGGAGGCGGAATCCCTGATCAGGTTTTCCGGGGCCCGTATCCTTTTTGTGGATGAAGAAAAATACGAGGCCTACGGGACGAATCTAAAGGACCTTGCCGACGAAATAGTGTCGCTGAAACAGGGGGTGGGAACCTGCCTGTACGATCTGGACGGCCCGGAAGCGGCCTGGGATCTTCCCGAAGAGAACGACCTGGCGGCAATCCTCTTTACCTCCGGCACCATGGGCAGGCCCAAGGGGGTCATGCTGAGCCACGCGAACCTGCTGGCGGACAACTACCTGGCCCAGTCCCACATAGCGCTGGGGCCGGAGGATGTGTTTTACGCCCTCCTCCCCATACACCACGCCTACAGCATGACTGTTTTTATCGTGGTCATGGCCATAGGAGCGGAACTGGTGTTCGGCAAAAAGATGGTCACCAAGGCCATACTCAGGGATCTCAAGCAGGCCCGCATAACCCTGTTCCTGGGGGTCCCCATGCTGTTCAACAAACTCCTGGCGGGGATCATCCGGGGCATAAAAGCCAAGGGCCCCCTGGTGTATGGCGTCATAACTGCGCTCATGGCCGTCTCGGGGTTTGTCAAAAAAACCTGCAAGGTGAACCCCGGCAAAAAGATGTTCCGCTTTTTGCTGGACCAGGCGTCCCTCACCTCGGTCAAAACCTGCATCTGCGGGGGCGGCCCCCTGGCGCCCAGGGTGTTCAGGAAATTCAACCAACTGGGAATCAACTTTATCCAGGGTTATGGCCTCACCGAAACCTCCCCCATCATCACCCTCAATCCGGTGGATCATTACAAGGAAACCAGCGTAGGCAAGGTGCTGCCCCAGGTGGATATACGGATCCTTGACGCGGATGAACAGGGGGTGGGGGAAATTATCGTCAAGGGCCCGGTGGTCATGCGGGGTTACTACGAAATGCAGGAAGAAACCGCGGCGGTCTTTACCCCCGAGGGCTACCTGAAAACCGGCGATCTGGGCTATCTGGACAGCGAGAATTACCTCTACCTTACGGGCCGGGCAAAAAACCTCATCGTCACCGACGGCGGCAAAAACGTGTATCCCGAGGAAATCGAAAACGAATTCCAGCTCTACGAGGAGATCGACCATATCCTGATACGGAGTTTTACGGCGGACAAAAAGCTCCAAACCGAGGGCATTGAAGCGCTGGTCTACCCCAGCCCGGACTGGTACCCCGGCGATACCCCCAAAGAAAGGATCCGCGCCGAAATTGAAAAGATCGTTTCCCAGGTGAACCAGCGGCTCCTGCCCTACCAGCGGATAGATCGGACGATCATCCTGGAGGAACCCATGGAGATGACCACCACGAAGAAGATCAAACGGGGCTCGGTATAGGGAATAGTTTTTCGGCGGTATTTTGGCTCCCCCTATGGGCCCGAATGAGGTTTCCGGGGACGCACATAGACTAAAACGGGGGGTGGCGGAGTATGCCTGGCTCTCACTTGCCTGTAGAGTCCGCTTCCGCAGCCCCGCTGCGCGGGTCTGCTGCAGCGGGGAATTCCAGAGAGTTCGGCCAGGCAGACTCCGCCGCCCCCCGCCT
>JAIRNB010000286.1 GCA_031258265.1 Treponema sp.
TCATAAACATCGTTGATCATGACAAACATATTGGAGAAAAAGAGTCCCCAGGTGAGGCCCATTAAGACGCGGCCGGCCAAAAATACCTCTATACGGGGGGATATGGCGCAGACCAGGGCAGCGGCAATGTAGGCCGTTACGCTGATCATATACAGGGGCTTGCGTCCATACCGACCGCCCAGCTTGCCGGCCACGGGAATAACCAGGGTACGCGCGAGGCTTTCCAGGGTAAAAATAAAGCCGATGTATTTCATCCCGTCGAGTTCCGCGACAGCGGCGGCGGCGTATACCCCCGACGAGGCAATTATAAACATTGTAGAAAACGCCGCCAAAAACATGGCGATAATAAAAGCCGGATTCTTTTTGGGTTTTACCGGTTCTTGATTCATGAGCCCGCCATTCCCCATGCCCGCATGATACACCCACGGCCCAGCGGAAGCAACGCGCCGCATTGCCCTAAAACTCTCCCGCCGAAAGGCTGGTTCCGGTGAATTTATTCTCCATGCGGATTCCGGTACTGTGGCGGTAATACATCAAAACAAAAGGCACGGATGTCCAGCAGAATCCGTGCCTTTTGTTGTTTTTATGCGCCTGTTGTTCAAAAACTTTCAGTTTTTGGACAATTCTACTTAATAAAGGGCTTGCTCCAGGGCCAGTTCCTTTTCTTGGTCTCCAGCCGCAGGGCCATGCTTATATCCAGGGCCATGGTGCTGTTAATACCAGGTTCGCTTCCCAGTTCTTTGCCATATAAGGCTACGTTGAATTTAAAGACCTTGGGTTCCAGGCCAAGCCCAATCGCGGGAAGCATGTCACGAAACCCTACACGAAGTTTAAGGAAGTTGAAAAAACCAAATTCCGCGCCCAGCCCCAGATCGAGAATCGGATTGCGGTGGAGCCGGTCATTCCAGGTGAAAATATTATTCATGCTGCGCCAGTCCGCCATGGCGGCGATATATGCGGACTGCAGCGCCCTGGGGGCCGCTTCCCAAAAATTAGCCAGCCTAAAGGTATAAGCCGCCCCCAGGTTAAGGGACAGGGGCACACGGTAAATCTCATTATCCACAGATGTACCGGTAATATTACCCATCCTGCCGCCAAAGGTATACAGATCCCCCAGGGTAAGGCCCAGCGCCAGATCCCGTTTGAACCGGTAGAGAACCCCCAGGTCGCTGCCCATACCGGCAAGTATGGGTACGTTAATTGAAATGTCCCCGTTGCCGCCCACAAAGTCCAGGGCCGAGAGTTCTTTATCGATTATGGCCCGGACAAAGGGCTTCAACACAAAACCGGCGGCAAGTTCGTGGTCCTGGAGCCTTACAACATTAAAAGACATGCCAAAGGGCAGCATCATATCCACATAGCCGGTAACATCCACATCCGTACCGATGACCCGGACATCGGCAAACACCCTGGAAAAAAGGCCAAAGCCCAGCCCGTTGGCGGTGTAACCGGCGCTCAGGGGCCCCCGCATGTCCAAGCCGATGGACAATTTTCCGCCGTCTATGATGTTCGCCAGGGAGGTAAAGGGATTTGAACCGCTTCCGGACTTCCCTTTGAGGGCGTCTGTTAGACCGGAACCGGACCTGGCAAGCTTATCCAGGGGTCCCATAAGGGCGGGGGACAGTTCAAGGATGCTCGCCTGGTTGGCCCACTGCAGGGCGGCGGGGTTCACAAAAAGGGCGTAAATATCGCTGGTATAGGCCGCATGGGGACCCCCCATCCCGTTACCGGCGGTGGAAGGAAAACCCAGGGGGGCCATCCGTTTTTGCTCCGCGAAAAGGACGGCGGAAAAGCATAAGAAAATCAGACACAGCGTAGTAACTTTCTTCACGTTTCCGCTCCTTACTTCAAGAAATCGTCGAGCATTCCGCCCAGGCTGCTGCTGGGACGTTTACCAAGCTCGTTAACCGCGGCGGCAATAACCCGCTCGGAAGGGTCCAAACCGGAACCGTCTATCTTTTTTTGACTCCCCGTATCTGTCCAGGTTTTGATATAGTCCTCAAAACTATTATGGTTTTCCTCCGCCTCGGCCAGCACCAGGGTAAGGGCAAGGAGAGTCAGATCGGAATCGGAAACATTTTTAACAAAATCCCCCTCGAACAAAGGCGGGTTAGCAGATACCTTCAGGCTTTCCGTAACGGCGGCCGAAATACCCGTCAAATTGTTCCCCTTTGTTTTATCCTGGATTCCTGTGAGCAGTTCATTGAAAACATCCGATTCTTTGGTGTCAAGCTTATCCAGACTGTCCAAGACCGTCGTACCCAGGCCGCCGGCCTGACCGGCGGCTTTAACCGCCGCGGCCTGCAGGGCGGGATCGGGATTAGGGTTATTTTTTAATTGTTCGGCAATTTTGTCCAAAATCCCCTTGGAAGTCTTCGTATCCCCCTTGGCCTCCCTAAGGAGATCATTCACGTTGCCCGATGTTACCTTAATAGTACCGGGGTCCCGGGCGGCGTTCTTCCCCCAGGAATTGGTAAAAAAATCCGCACAGGAAGACAATAACACAGCCGCCGTCAAAGCGAATATCCATTTTTTCATCTTAACCCCCTTCATGCAGGCCACAACCCAAACCGGTTATTTAAGGAAGCCGCGGCATATATGCCCTTTCCATAATGTGTCTACATTATGAACAGACTCTATTTAACAGCAGGTTTCTTAAATGAGAATACCGCAAAAATCACTACAATTCAATGAGAATCCTCAAATTTTGAGTCTTTCCCGGCCCCATCCGGCCAATTCCCCTTCACCGGCAGGATTTAACATGGAACTACTCCGAAATTTCGATTTCCAGATTCTTTTTTTATATATGGGTGCATTTTCGGCTCAAAGCGCCGGTAATTTACCGGCATTGAACTAATGCGGCCGGCTGTGATAAACGTGCCCAAAAATGGCATGGATGCCATTTTTGGGCCGCGCGCGCCCTGGCTTAGCTAAAGCTTGGCCGCATTTGCCAATATCTGGGGAATCACTGGCGCTATGCGGTTCCACATTATCTAATTCACAGCCTTCGGCTGCTCTTACTGCGCAAGGGATTGGAGGGGCCCGAAGGGGCCACCGCAGTCCCGCCTGCGGCGGGACGAGGAGGCCGGAGCGGGTAAGGGACCCGCGGAGCCCCGCAAAGCCCGGTTTTTTGCGGCAGCAAAAAATGCGCCCAAACTAAGAATAACTGATAAATTGTCATAGCCGGTTGCATGTTTTGGGGCTTTTGGCTAAGGTCAAAAACCGATTTAATGTGGTAGGAAGGCTTAGGATCATGGGGAAGGACAGAGACGGAGCGGGCGATTCCGCCGGAACAAGCCGGACAGCGGCCCACTGGGCCGATGAGACCGCGGCAAAGATCATCCGGGAAAAGGGCGATAAAGATAGCTATACCTGCGCTTCGGGAATTACCCCCTCGGGGACTGTGCATATCGGGAACTTCCGGGAGATCATCTCCACGGAACTGGTGGTCCGGGCCCTGCGGGACAGGGGCAAAAAGGTTCGGTTCATCTACTCCTGGGATGACTACGACGTGTTCCGTAAAGTGCCGGTCAATATGCCCGGCCAGGGGGATCTGGAAAAGTACCTGCGTTTTCCCATTACCATGGTTCCCGATCCCTGGGGCCGGGATTCCAGTTACGCCCGGCATCATGAGCTTGACGTGGAAACCATGCTGCCCCTGGTGGGGGTTTATCCGGAGTTTCTTTACCAGGCGGAACGGTACAGGTCTTCCCTATATGCGGCGGGAATCCGCCGGGCCCTGGAACACCGGGAACTTCTGAAGGGTATTTTGGACAAATTCCGGGACGGGGAACATAAAATCCAGGGGGAATGGTGGCCTGTCAGCGTGTTCTGCGGGGCCTGCAGCCGGGACGAAACGGAACCGGAGGATTGGGACGGCGAATGGGCGTTAAGTTACCACTGCCTGGCCTGCGGCCACCGGGAAACGGTGGACCTGCGAAAGGCTAAAGAGGTAAAGCTGGGCTGGCGGGTGGACTGGCCCATGCGCTGGGAACATGAGAAGGTAGATTTTGAACCCGCCGGGAAGGACCACCACAGCCAGGGGGGCAGTTTTGACACTGCCCGGCATGTCTGCAAGGAGGTCTACGGCTGGGACGCCCCGGTTACGTTCCGGTATGATTTTATCGGTATTAAGGGGAACCCCGGCAAGATGTCCAGTTCCAAGGGCAAGCTGGTGGACCTGCCGGACCTGCTAAGGGTCTATACCCCGGAACTGGTCCGCTACCTTTTCGCCGGTACCCGGCCCAACACGGAATTCACAATTTCCTTTGACCTGGACGTGATAAAAATCTACGAAGACTACGACAAGACCGAGCGTATCGCCTGGGGGGACGAAAAAGCCAGGGACGAGGAAAGCTTTAAGCGGGAAAAGCGAATCTACGAATTTTCCCAGGTCCTTACCGGCTCCGGGGGAAAGCCGGTGATGCCTCCGGTAAAACCTTTTCAGATACCCTTCCGCCACCTCTGTAACCTGATCCAGATTGCCGACGGGGACATCGAAAAGGCTATCGCGTCTTTGGGGCGGGATGGACAGGGAGTCCCTTCCATTGAACAGATTCCCGGCGTCCGCGCCCGGGCCCTCTGCGCCAAATATTGGATTGACGAGTGCGCCCCGGAGGAATTTCGTTTCCGGCTCCGGTCTCCCGGCGGGGCCGCGGACCCGGAGGAGACGGGGCAAAACCCGGCCCCCCTGGACGAGGCGGAACGGGCGGCAATCCGCGATCTGCGGGATAAGGTCATCGCCGTAATCGAAACCTATGCCGGTGACAAAGACTGCGCGGAGGCGATTTACCGGGTGGCTTCGGATCACGGCATGGAGGGGAAGACCCTTTTTCAGGCCGCCTACCGGGCCCTGATCGGCAAAAACCAGGGTCCCCGGCTTGCCAGTTTCCTGCGTTCCATCGGCAAAGAGCGGCTCCTGGGAATCCTGGCGGAGTATTAAGAATTTTTAAGCGGTTGTTGTTCAAGAACTGAAGTTTTTGAGCAACCCTATTATTTTAAGGCAGCCGGCTTTATACGCGCTTTATAGCGCATGCCGGCTGACACCCACGGCTGTGCAGGGGGAGACAGGGAAACAAATTGCGGCCCCGGCGGGCAGGGCCGGTTCCCTTCATTCCACTTTGACGGCGATTGTCGCCGCGGCAAAGCCCTCCGCTTCCGCGGTTACAAGAATCTCCCCCGCCCCGCCACAGGGCCGGATCGCCGCCAGCGCCGTGCCGTTAAAGGTTGTCCGCAGCGCGGCAAAGTAGTCTTCTTCACTTTCGGGATTGGCGCTGCCGAAGCCCTGTAAACGGCCTGGCCCTTTTACCGAAAGGCTTATCTTTTTTTCGCCGGCGGTGTTGATCGTCCCCGCCGGGTCCCTAAGGGAAATTCGGATATACGCCAGATCCCCCGGGTCCCCCTTGATGACATTCCGGTCACAGTCCAGGTGTAGAGCGGTGGAGCCAGCGGCGGAAAGAAGCCGGGAACGGCCTTCTTCTTTTTTCCCCGAATAGGCCACGGCTTCCAAAATACCGGGGGCATAGACCGTGTCAAAAACGGCTTTGAAAGCCGCCCTTTTACCCGCGGGAACCCTGCCCAGGGAATTCCCGTTGAGCAGCAATTCTACCTCATCGGCGCCGGAGTAGACTTCTATTTTTACAGGCTTACCTTCAAAACCAGGCCAGGTCCAGCTATGAATAGTATTGCTCCAGCTCCAGGGGGAGGGAGACGCGGCGGCGCCGTAACGGTCCGGCCATTCCACCGCGATGTAGGGTTCCTTACGGAAACCCCAGACAATTTCCCGGTAATAGGAAACGGGCCGGCGGCTGCCGGTAATATCAATGTCCCCGCACCAGGCAATATGCCAGGGATATTCCCCATGAAGGCCGGCGGCCTTGTTTTCACTGTAGTTTATTTTACCGATCCCCGCTTCTCCCAGGTAATCCCAGCCGGTCCAGGTAAAATCCCCAATCACATAGCTGTTTTCTTCTACCAGCTTCCAATTAGACGCTATATCCCTGGGGAAAGTCTCCGAACCGCAGATGATCCTATTGGGATACAGCTTTCCATCCCCCTCGTAACGGGAATCCATGTAGTTGTATCCGGCTATGTCCACACAGGAATAAGATTCTTCGGTGGCCTGGGAAACCATGTCCGTGTTCATAAGCTGCTTCATCATGGTCCCCGCATCAGCCATGGCGCTGTTGATTTCGGTATTCTTCTGCGCAAACATGGCCTGTATTTTGTCCATGACCGATACCATGCCGTTTATCGAATTAATGGTAAAACGGGAATTGTCCAGGGATTTTATCTTTTCGGCGATTTTCCTGCCCCAGCGGCCGCCGATCCTGCTGCCCGTTTCGGGAATTTCATTGCCGATGGAGTACATGATCACCGAAGGATGGTTGTAATTCTTATTCACCATGGAGATGACATCCTGTTCCCACCAGCGGGGAAAATAACGGGAATAATCGGCGGCGGTCTTGGCGATGGTCCACATATCAAAGGCCTCGTCCATCACCAGCATACCCAGACGATCACAGGCGTCCAGCAGGGCCTTTGACGCGGGGTGATGGGCGCTGCGAAGGGCGTTAAAGCCCGCGGCCTTTAGCCCCTCCACCCGCCGTTCTTCCGCCCGTTCCAGGGTGGCCGCCCCCAGGACGCCGTTGTCGTGGTGGATACAGGCCCCCCGCAGCTTTACTGTTTTTCCGTTTATCCGCAGCCCGTGTTCCCGGTCTAGCTGCAATTTTCTGATGCCGAAAGAGCTGGTTTCCTCATCAACAACTGTGTCATCCAAAAGTATTTTCGATTTGCACCGATACAGACAAGGGGAATCCGGGGACCAGGGAGCGGGGTTTTTGATGAAAAACCGCTGCCGTAACACCGTTTCGTTTTCCAGAAGGCTGACCGGGGCTTTGCCGGAGC
>JAIRNB010000300.1 GCA_031258265.1 Treponema sp.
TAGGCATAACCCTCAAGCTCTTTGCAAACGACGATAGAGCCGGGGGCGCTCCGGGGACAGGCGCGGGGCGCCGGGGTTGCTGTTCCCTGGAGGACATCAACGACGCCCGGGCGGTGGCCCATCGCCTGGATATGCCCCATTATGTGCTGAACTTTACCGAAGAATTCCGGGACACGGTGATGCGCCGTTTCGTGGAAGCCTATGAGCGGGGCGCCACCCCTAACCCCTGTATAGACTGTAACCGGTTCATCAAGTTTTCCCGGCTCCTGGAGCGGGCGCGGCAACTCGACTTTGACACCATCGTTACGGGCCACTACGCCCGGATTGAGCGGGACGGGCCGGAAGGCCGCTTTCTGCTTAAAAAGTCGGCGGATCCGGGGAAGGACCAGAGCTATGTCCTCTACGCCATGACCCAGGACCAGTTGGCGCACACCCTGTTTCCCCTGGGGGGGATGACGAAAGATCGGACCCGGGAAATAGCGGAGGCGCAGGGTTTTGTGAACGCCCGAAAGCGGGACAGCCAGGACATCTGCTTCGTTCCGGACCGGGATTACGGCTCCTTCATCGAGCGCCACACCGGGAAGCAGGCGCCCCCGGGGGACATTGTTGACGAGGCGGGGCGAATCCTGGGCCGGCACCGGGGGATAATCCGCTACACCGTGGGCCAGAGGCGGGGCCTGGGAATTGCGCTGAACGAGCCGGTCTACGTGAAGGCCAAGTCCGCGGCGGACAATACGGTCACCCTGGGCCCGGAAACATCCCTCTACGCCAAGTCCCTGATCGCCTGCGACCTGAACCTGATTATCCGGGATCGCCTGGAAAAGCCCCTGCGGGCGGCCGTAAAGACCCGCTACGCCCAGCAGGAACAAAAAGCCACGGTGGAGCAGACCGGGGAGGATACCCTGCGGGTGGAATTTGACGAGCCCCAGCGCGCCGTCACCCCGGGCCAGGCGGTGGTGTTCTACGACGGAGACATAGTGGCGGGAGGCGGAGTCATAGCCGCCGCCTATGGGCCCTGACCCGGTTTTCGGGGCCGGGCGGGAAGCCTGCTGCGCTAACAGTTTGTCGCGGCGCTAGATCTGGAACCGGCCTCCCAAAGTGACGCCGTAATTGCCGTCAGAGAAGTTGTACAGTCCGGTCAGGTCCAGCCGGAACAGGGCAAGGTTCACCGAGACGCCCCCGAAGACGCGGAAACTCCACCCGGTTTCTTTGAGGGTAGTTGAAAAGCCCCTTCCGCTAAAGTCGACGCCTTCAAGCCCGGCGTTCTCTAGGGCGGCGTTTATGCTGCTCCTGTCGGCGTCGCTCAAGGCGGGGATATCCGCCTCCACCGAATACCCCGCATTTGACCAGGCATGGCTTGTCCCAAGGCCGGCATAGGGGGTTATTATAAGGAAAGATTTAGACACCTGGGCCTTAAAATCCAGCGTCATGGTTTCCCATCGAAGTCCCGCCTCCACATTGGAAAGGGCCAATGTGTCGCCGCCGGACACCGTCGCCCCGGGGGGAACCGAAATGACGAGGGAAGATTTGGAGCCGGTAAAGCTGCCGCTGAGGTAGTTGAGCCCCACGCCCAGGGAAAGGTTGGGCAGCAGGAGGTTTTTCTTGCCGTCGATAAGGGCATAGCGGAATTCGCCGCCCCCCAGGAAGTAATCCATCGCTCCGGAGCTGTTCCCCAGATTCTCAAAGACCCCGAATTTAAGCCCCGCATCAAAGGGCAGGATAAAGCCGCCAATCCGCGCCTCCGCGACATAGCCGGGGAAGACCATCCGCCCCAGGTTAAAGCCGCCCGGAACCGAGAGGTCAAACTGGCGCAGCAGCCCGTCAAAGACCTCAAGATCCATGGTGGTATAGCCCAGGGCAATCCCCGCTCCAAAGTGGGGAGGAATACCGGGAAGGAACATCCCTACATAGGCGTCGGCCCAATTAAGCCCCAAGGCGGAGTTAAAGGGCAGCGATTTGGCCAGAGCCCCGGAAAATTCACCTGCGGCCCTCTGCAGATCCGCCAGATCCTGGGGAAAAAGCGGCGCCGTTCCGAACAGGGCCATTCCCAGGATAAATCCCCAAATTTTTTTCTTTTCCATAAAACCTTGTAAACAAAATAGTAATTCCAGGCAATGCCCCCGTCAACGGCTTATGGCATCGCAGGCCCGTTAATGTAATCAATCTGCAAAATTTCCGAAGCTTTTCCCAAGAACCGCGGTCTTTCCCGCCCATTGTCCATTGCCTTTTCCGGGCAGGTCCCTATAGTATAAGCAGGGTAGTATATGAACAACGATAATTCAACGGCAAACTCCCTCCGGGGAAACCCCTTGTTCGGGAAATGGTCTGCGCTCGACGGAGGCGCCATAAAGATCATCGGCATCATCCTCATGGCCATGGATCATATGCATCAGATGTTTATCAACCAGGGGGCCCCCGTCTGGCTGGGCTGGTTTGGCAGGCCCGTGGCGCCCATGTTCCTTTTCCTGTGCGCCGAGGGGTTTTATTATACCAGGAACAAAAGGCTCTATATGCTGCGTTTCCTGGGGGCATGCATCCTGATGAACCTTGGCAACCAGATTCTGGGCAAATTGTTCCCGGTGGAGAACGTGGAGTTGATCAACAATATCTTCGGCGCCCTCTTTTTGTGCGTCTTTTATATGTTCATGGTCGATCTTTTCCGGGAGGGCATCAGGGAAAAGAAGCCCGGCCGGATTGTCCTCGCCCTGGGCGGATTTCTCCTGCCCCTGGTGGTCGGCTTTGTGCTGCTAATCCTCCTTTTCGGGAAGGATCCGCCCAATCAGGTCATGGCGCTGCTGTTTTTCTTTATCCCCACCCCCTTCTCTGTGGAGGGCGGCATTTTCCAGGTCGTCGTCGGGGTATTGTTTTATGCGCTGCGGAAATACCGCTGGGCCCAAGCCCTGGTTCCGGTGGCGATGGGCCTGCTGGTGGCGTTTACCGGCCGGGGTGAAAGCGGGATTCCTGACGCCCAATGGCTCATGGTGTTCGCCGCCCTGCCGATTCTCCTCTACAACGGCCGCCGGGGCTGGCAGGCTAAATACTTCTTTTACGCCTTTTACCCCGCGCATATTTACCTGTTTTACCTTGCCGCATGGTTTTTACGGCCCGCGGGCTAAACGCATGGAAATACAATAACATACCGGTGGTGAAGCGCATACAGTTCTGTTAGACAAAATCGTTTCCGTTTTTGAATATACATTGTTTTCTCTATGATATTTTTGATAAAATATATTGATTTAATGAAACACCTTCTTCAGCCGATTTTATCACCAGTTTTTTATGTATTTCTGACGGAACTCTTAAAGTTAAATTCCCTTTGAATTTTTTTAACCCAAATGGTTCAGGCACAGGTTCTTTCTCTTCTTCCATCCATTTTATACTTTCAGTAACTACTTTTTCTATTTCCAACAATGCCTTTCTTGCTGTGTTGCCATGCGCAATTAAAGATGGAAATTCCAAACATCGGGCAATATGAACTTTATCTTCCTCAGACCATTCAACTCTATAAGTGTATTTATCAATTAAGTTATTTCTTTCCATGTTTATTCTCCCTTGGTTTAGCTTTTTCTGGTTTTATATTTTCATCCCTTTTAATTTCTTTATACTTGTCTTCTTTTATTTTTTCAATTGCCTTTACGACTACCTTTACTTGATATTCTTTTGCCATATTTCCGTCTTTTTGTATATTAATCCTTGGATCCCCTTGCCATGGCATTTTAAAAATATGATGGCTTCCACAAATTCGTGGACTTCCAAAATATTTGGCACAAATTTGTATCAAATCGACAAATTTCACATTTTTCGGATTCTCCAGAATATCCTTTTCCATTATTATATGATAGCGTATACACTATCGTTTGTCAAGACTTTTTTT
>JAIRNB010000354.1 GCA_031258265.1 Treponema sp.
AATATGGGCAACAAAACCAATACCGCAGGAATCGCGCTCATCTTCTTTCCGGTATAAACCCGGTCCTTGATTACCGGGGCTGCACTGGTCAGCCCCCTCCCCAGGATCACCCATGGTCAATATCTCCCCTTTGTCACAATTCCCTGCATTATGCCCAAAAAAGCCGCTTATCCGCAAGCACAGGGCTTAACCGTGGCAAGGGCGTTTATTTTTTCGTTTTTTTGGGCGCATTTTTGCGTGCCGGGCACGCAAAAACCGGGCTATCCGGGGCTCCGCGGGCCCCTTACCCGCTCCGGCCTCCTCGTCCCGCCTCCGGCGGGACTGCGGTGGCTGCTTCGCACCCCTACTATCCCTTGCGCAGTAAAAGCAACCATAGGTTGTATATTAAGTTAATGCGGAACCGCATAGCACCAGTAATTTCCCAGTGTTGAACTGATGCAGCCAAGCTTTAGCTTTAGCCCGCGGCAGGCAAGCGCAGCTTGTTTATTTGACAATGCGGCATGGCTTAGCGCCACCGTATGCCTCCAAGTTTAACCAATGCGCCCCAGCTTTAGCTGGGGCAGTGCGCGCAGGGCGCGCGCGGCACAAACCGAAGGTTTGTGCTGGAACCCAAGCCGGCATCCCTGCCATTTTTTAGCTTTATGTTTTTGCTTCACAAAAACCTAGGCATTTACCACAGCCGGCCCCGCGGCGCGCCCGCCCGCCTAAAGGCGGGCTTGCATTTGGCCGGGATAAATACAGTTATCATGCGCCGGGCGGGTGTTACATTTTTTTCCCTAACGCCCCTTACCGGGGCAATTACTTCGCCCCTGCCGGCCAACGCATAAAGCCGAAGGCTGCTAACCAATACGGCTCAGCGGTGACGGAATTCCCGCTCCATGTCCCGCTTCATATCCCGGTCCCGAATATCCGCCCGCTTATCGTAGAGTTTTTTCCCCTTGCAAAGCCCCAATTCAACCTTAACCCGGCTTTTTTTGAAGTAAAATGAAAGGGGGACAAGGGTATAACCCCGTTCTTCCACCTTGCGGCGGAGCTTTTTTATCTCGTCCCGGTGGAGGAGGAGCCGTTTTTTCCGGTCCGGGTCGTGGTTAAAGATCGACGAAAAGGGATTCTCCGCCACCCGGAGGGAACGGACCCACACCTGGCCCCCCTCAATTTCCGCCCAGGCATCGGGAAAGGAGATCTTCCCGTCCCGGAAAGACTTTACCTCCGTTCCCTCCAGCTCAATACCACATTCCAGGCTTTCTTCCACCGCATAGTCATGCCTGGCCCGCCGGTTTACGGCGATGATCTTAACCCCTTCGCCCATCATTCCCCGTCCCTGGGAACCAGAAAGGGCCTAAAACCTACAAAGGGGGAACAGAACTCCGGGGGCAGGGAAGCGCGGGGCATAGATTTTTTCCGCAGCACCCGTTCCGGGGAGGAGACGGCGGCGACAGCCCCCGGTCCGGCGGGGAAAAAGGGAAACGGCGCGTAGGGATCAGCGCACCACTCCCAAAGCCCCTCCGGCGCCCCGGAATATGCCTGATCCGTCAAAAAGCCCTCCGCCGCCTCCCATTCGGCCTCGCCGGGAAGCCGGAACTCCCAGCCTTCAAAGCCGGGGGGGAGTTCTCCGCCAAGCCAGCGGCAAAATGCCAGGGCCCCATACCAGGAAACCCCGGTCCTGGGGCCGGTTTCCGGGCCCTGCGCCGGGGGGATTAGGTAATCGCCGGTTACCAACCCCTGTTCCCTTAGCCCGGCAATATTCTCTATGGCCCATTCGGGCCGGGCCCGCAAAAATTCCTCCCAGGCCCCCGAATCCACCGTGGTTTCGCAGTAGTACAGGTCCAAAGGGGCCAGGCGGCGGAAGAGGAGCCCCCCGGCCCCGGTTAAGAGAGGCCCCTCCGCCCCGGCACCGGGATTCGCCGGGCCGGAATCCTCCGCCGGGGAAACCCAGGCCGAATTCAGGACCAGGGTCCCGGTCTCCCGGGGAAGAATCTCCCCCAGCCAGGTCTTGGCCCCAGGGGTAGATGAAAGCCAGGAAAGAATATCCCCGGCGGAGCGGACCAGGGTCAGGGGAGAGGGGGCCAGCCCCCCGTTATCCAGCAGAAATTTAGCCCGGCTCAGGTCCCGGAGGGAAGCCTGGGATGCTGTAAACCGGGCCGCCGCCCGGATCAGCTCCGCCGCTTCGGCCCTTTCCCCGCTTTTTAGAAAGGACCCCCCCCGGTAAAGTCCCTCGGAAAGACTCAAGGGTATCTGGTAGGCCCCGGTGGCTTCCCCGGTAAAGGACCAGGCGGCATAATCCTCCGCGGCGGCGGCTATGACGGACAGGGCTTCCCCCGTAACAAGACGTTCCCGGATCTCAAGCCGGCGGGGGAAGAACAGGGAAAAGAAGATCCTTCCGGGGCTTTCTAATTCAAGACGCCGGGTTTCAAAACCGGGAAGAACCAGCTCAACGGTATGGGGACCCTGCTCAATGAACAGTTCCTCCGGCGCCGCCCCCCGGTATATCCCGTCAATCCGGATCGCCGCCCCCCAGGGTTCGCTGCGGAAGGATACCATACAGCCGGGGCGGGAAAGGCCGGGGAATACACAGAGAAAAAAGAGGACGCCCAGGATGACAAAACCATACAAGACGCTAAGATAAACCCCCGGCCGTATGCCCAGGATCGGGGGGAGCTGTACCCTGTCATCGGTTTCCCCGGGTTTTCCGGTTTCCGGCCTTTTACGCATGGGCGGCATTATAGGTTTCCCTTCCCCGTCTTGTCAACGAAGGCGCTTTGTGGTATTTTCTGCCAGCATGTCCCGGTTTTTTGACAAGATTCAAGACGTTACCGAAGCCTTTCTCAGCAGACGAAGGCGTATAAACAGAATAAAAAAAGAAAAGCAGAAGGCAAAGAACCCGATCCTCGATTGGGTGGAGGCCCTCCTCTGGGCTGCCGGCTGGGTTCTTCTTATAAACCAATACCTCCTCCAGGCTTACCGGATACCCTCCGGGTCCATGATCGACACCCTTTTGATCGGGGACCATATCTTTGTGAATAAACTGGTTTACGGCCCCGAACTTCTTCCCGGTTTCTCCAAAATTCCCAGCCCCGTAAAGCCTAAGCGGAACGATATTATCGTCTTTGAAAACCCCTCGTACATCAGCAATGGTACGGTCTTTGACGTGGCCCAGCGGGTCCTTTACATGCTTACCTTTTCCCTGGTGGACATAGACCGGGACGAGAAGGGGGACCCCCGGGTCCACTTCCTGATCAAACGGGCCGCCGGGGTGGCGGGGGATCGCTTTGTCATCGACAGGGGGGAAATGAAGATCCTCTTTGCCGGTGAAGATCACTGGGTATGGGAACGGGACTATACGGCAAGCCGGGGCTGGAATCATAACCTGAGCCGGTTAATTGACGAAGATCAGTATCCCGCCCAGGAAGCCCTGGGGAAGCTGGAGGCCTACCGGAATCTCCCCGGTGAAGCTCCCCCCTCCCTGATCAGCGCCGCCGGTTCCGTCCGGGGAATGGTGCAGGACAGTTTTGCCATTGACAAAGCCTGGCTGGAGACCCTGCGGGGGGCCTATCCCCATGACGGGCGCTACCGTATGCTCCTTGCCCGCCTTAGGCAGGGCTGGTATGTGCCGGAAGGCCGGGTTTTCCCCCTGGGGGATAACCGGGATAATTCCCGGGACGGCAGATGGTTTGGGCCGGTGAGAATCGCTAAAGTTATTGGCAAGGGTTCCATTATTTACTGGCCGTTTTGGCGTTCCGCCGGGGGAAGCGGAAATTCGGGGACTAGCGACCTTGAAAAGTCCCTGGGTATAGACTGGCGGGCCGGGCCAATCAGGTAGAATTCTATGGCGGGATTGTTCAGTTTTTTTAATAAATCGATAAAGTATTCTTACGCGGAGCAGAAAACCCAGCGTTACCGGCTGCGTTTCCTCCTGCTCTGGGTTTTGGCCTTTCTTTTGCTTTACAATGCCCTCAGCTCCTTTTTTTTCTCCGTCCGGGTGCTGGAAAACGATTCCATGCGGCCCGGCCTCAGGCCGGGGGACCGTTTTGTGCTGTCCTCCTTTACTTTTTATACCCTCCTCTCCCGGTTCCACATCCCCGCCCCCTCTCCCTCCCTTAAGCGGGGCAATATCGTCCTGGTAGATATGTCCCTGGAAGAAAAACGCGGTATCGGCGCCGGTATCCTGGACGGGGTGCTGCGGTTTTTCACCGCCCAGCGGGTTTCCATAACGGGGAGGGAGAAACAGTTTTTTTTGAAGCGGGTTATCGGGCTGCCGGGGGACGAGATCTCCATGACTAATTTTGTACTCCGGGTCCGGGCCCAGGGGGAAACCTATACCCTCACGGAATACGAGGTTTCCGACCGGGATTATGTGCTGGATATTCCCCAGGTTCCGGCCCTTTGGGATGAATCGATCCCCTTTTCCGGGAATATGGACCGGATCATCCTGGGGGAGGATGAGTGTTTTGTCCTTTCCGATGACCGGAGCAATACCAACGATTCCCGCACCTGGGGCCCCCTTTCCACCCGCCTGGTAACCGGGAAGGTCCTTTTCCGCTACTGGCCCCTGAACAAACTGGGCCGGCCGTGATCCCCGGGGGACGGGAAACGGGATCCTTCGCCGAATATTCCCTCTACATCCACGTCCCCTTTTGCCGCTCCTTTTGCGATTACTGCGATTTTTATTCAGTCCTCCTGGACCCGTCCAGGGAAGGCAGGGCCCTGGCGGAACGCTATATTGATACCCTGACAGGGGATGCCCGGCGGCTTTTTAGAACCCTCCCCCCTTCCCAGGTTCCCACCGTGTACATCGGCGGCGGGACTCCCCCGGTTCTGGGGCCGGACGGCATGGGCCGTCTCCTGGCGGCGCTGAACGGTCTCCTCCCCCCGGCGGAAGACCGGGAGTGGACCCTGGAGGCCAATCCCGAATCCCTGGACCGGGCCTTCCTCCGCGTCTGCCGGGAGGGGGGGGTAAACCGGCTTTCCCTGGGAATCCAGAGTTTTTCTCCCCGTTCCCGGGCCCTGGTACATCGGGGGGGCGGGGTGGAGGCGATCAAATACGGCCTGGCTCTGGCGGCGGAATTTTTTCCGGCAAATTTTTCCGTGGACTTTATGGCGGGGCTTCCCGGCCAGGATTCCGGTGTTCTCCTGGGGGATATAAAAAGGGTCCTGGGTTTCCACCCCGCCCATATATCCCTCTACGCCTTGACACTGGAGGAGGGGACCCCCCTGTGGGACCGGCAGGGGGAACTGGCCCCCCGGGAAACGGCGGATTCCCTTTGGATTACCGGCAGGGACGCCCTGGAGGGGGCGGGGTACGGCCAATACGAGGTAAGCAATTTTTCCTTACCGGGGAAGGAAAGCCGTCATAACCTGCGTTACTGGATGATGAAAAACTGGCTGGCCCTGGGACCCTCCGGTTCCGGCACCCTGATCGACGAAGGGAGGGGGACCGGCCTCCGGTTTAGCTGGCCGGCGGATTTGGAATCCTGGCTTTCCTCCGGCGGCTCTTCCCGCGGAATCCTGCCGGCGGCGGAAACCCTGGACCGCCTTACCCTGATGAAGGAGAGCCTCCTCATGGGTTTCCGCTGTACCCGGGGGCCGGAGGCCGGCCTTTTTGCCCGGCGTTTCGGCCTCTCCCTGGAAGACGCCGTCCCCCAAACCCTGGCGAAGTACAGGGACCGGGGGCTTGCTGTTCCCGGAAACCGGGGGGAGGGTTGGGCCCTCAGCAAGGAAGGTCTCCTCTTTCTGGACCCTTTTCTGGTGGAAGCTTTCGGCGAGCTGGATTATCATTTTAGTGTGGAATCAATCTCAAAATCCGGTTAACTTTGGGGAAATTTTTATGGAGGTCCGCAATGGCAAAAACGGCAATAGATGACTTGGGCTGGTTACCCAATGTTATTCTTACCCTTTTTTTCGATCCCATCGTTCAGGGGATCAACCGTATTCTTCGGGGCAGGGTGATTGTGGGGATTATTTGGATCATCACCGGCGGCCTCTTCTGCATCGGCTGGATCATAGATCTCATTACCATCGTTGTAAGCAAGAAGATTTCTTTTTTAGCCTAAATAATCCGACAGCCGCCGGTATACCTGATTCACAATGTGTTTTTTTGTTACATCCACATCTTCTCCCAACTCATCTATAAGGTTTTCAAGGCTGGAGAGGCTTTCATTCAGACCTGTATGGAAACCCCTGGAACATTTGAACCGGTAATTTCCCTCCCCGTCGCTAAAAAGACAGATAAATCCCAGGGATTTACCCGGAAAACCGGTTTTAACGGCGTTCCCCCGACGGTTTTTATCCTGTCCCTGTTTCCAGGGGGCGGGACTCAGCAGTTTAGGCAGTTCTTTCAGCAGGGCGTCCAGATTCTCCCGGGAATTAAAAGTCCCGTTCCGGGGCCAGCTCCGTTCCGGGGCCCCTTCCACATCCAGGGAAGGGACAAGGGAGAGGATAAGATCCAGTTTTTCTCCCGCCAAAAGGGTGTATTTTCCTTTTACCAGGATAGTTCCCTTTAGTCCCTTGTAATAATTGTCCTTTGGCAGATCTTTTTTGATGCGGGCCAGTTGTTCCCAGGGCAGCCTGACTTCTTTCCTGCCCTTAACCGTTTCAATCTCGAATATTTCACCGCCAATTTTGATGCTATGGGTAAAATCCCGGGGTTTTTTAAGTTTTTCCCCCTCACCCTTCTTTCTGCCCGCTCCCCCGCCGAAGTTTGCAAAAAGATCCGGACTCAGCCGTTCTAATATTTCTTTTGAAAGGGGAGAAACCGACATGGCGTAAATTCTGGTGGTCCGCACAATTTCCCCGGCGACGATGTACTGGGGATCGGTTTTGAACATCACAGAGCCGGGATGAATACTGATCCGGTCCGCCGTTAAGCTGCGGTAGGTTTCCCTTCCTTCCCGGACGCATACAAACTGAATCATCCCCCGGGCCACGCAGCAAAGGTAATCATCCGCCTCTCCCCCGGAAAGAACGGGTATATTCAACGCGGAAACAATTTCCTCTAATTGGAGAACCACATTGGCAATTTCCCCCATGGCCCGTTCATCCAGGTAATTCTTTTCACAAAACCGGGCTTTATTAGGCGCGTCATTGTAACTTTTAAAAAGCTTCAAATAAGAAACAAAATCCCCCCGGTTATCCCTAAAACTGTGATGGGCCCGGCGGGCATCCATTTCTTCTCCCGGGGGCAGCAAATAGGGACTCTGGGTGGAAAGAAAAGCGGCGGCAATCAACGTTTCCCGCAAAACCTGGGGATAGCGCAGTATTGCTTCCACAATAATCCGCGATTGCCGGGGGGCCAGGGGGAATTCGGTCATCAATTTGCCGGTTTTTGAGAGACTCCGGTCCTCTTCCAAGGCTTCCAGCAGGTTAAGAGTCTCAATGGCGGCCACCAGGCCCTCCCTGCCGGGGGGGGAAATAAAGTCAAATTCCTCAAAATTGGAAAGCCCCAATTCGGCCATCCGGAGTACCACTTCGGATAAATCGGTACGGAATATCTCCTCGGTGGTAAAAAGGGGCCGGTTTTCAAAATCCTTGCGGCTGTAAAGCCGGTAGCAGGTCCCTTCCCTGGTGCGCCCCGCCCGGCCCTTCCTCTGATTTGCCGATGCCTTTGATATGGGTGCTTCCACCAGGCTGGATGTAAAGGTCCGGGGATTGTAATAGTTCAGCTTGGAAAGGCCCGAATCAATTACCCCGGTGATGCCGTCAATCGTTACCGATGTTTCGGCGATATTGGTACTCACCACCACCTTGGTTTTACCCCTGGGGGCTTTTTCAAAAACCCGTTCCTGCTCCTCTTTGCCCAGCCTGCCGTAAAGGGGAAGCAGATGGAGATACTGTCCCGCGGGACCGGAGGCAAGACGGTTCATGCAGTCTTTGATTATTTTTTCTCCGGGAAGAAAAACCAGAATATCGCCTTCCCGTTTATCTCCCACAAAACGCTGAACGATGGCGTCTATTTTATTAAGCAGGGCTTCCTGGCTCCCCCTTTGATCTTCCCCTATTAAGAGGGGATCGTAAATCAGAGTTACCGGATAAGTAACCGCGTCAATTTTTACCACCGGACATTCGCCGAAATATTCGGAAAAAACCTCCGCGTTGATGGTAGCGGACGAGACAATTACCCTAAAATCCCGCCGGGCCTCCAGAATTCGCTTCAAAAGTCCCAAAATAAAATCAATATTCAGGCTTCGTTCGTGGGCCTCATCCACAACTAAAAGGCCGTATCTGGAAAGCCAGGGATCAAGTTTCATTTCCTGGAGCAAAATACCGTCGGTCATGATCTTGATCCGCGTTTCCTGGTTTGTTTTGTCCTCAAAACGCATCTTATAACCCACTAAACCGGGCATTGGCGTCCCCAGTTGGCGGGCAATGAATTCACTTACCGATAAGGCGGCGATACGCCGGGGCTGGGTTACGCCGATGACGCCGCTTTTTGAATACCCCGCTTCATGTAATATAACAGGGAGCTGGGTCGTTTTTCCCGAACCCGTGGGGCTTTCCACCACTATGGCCTGGCTGGATTCCAAAGCTTTGAGTATCAAATCCCTGTGTTTATAAATTGGCAGTTCCGTAAATACCATTTTGTCCCTCCCGTTCAGTTACCACAGTGTACTATTCAAAACAATTATCGTAAACCACAGGCCGCGTATCCACCGGCGGCTCCCCCGGAATCGAAATAGAGACCGGATTTCCCGGAATTCGGGAAAATCGTAAAAAATATCGCGGAAATGATTGACATTTTTTTTTATTTCCACTTTCATTTTGATAAATATATGATTATTATTATAAATGTTACGCCATTGTATTATTACGGCGTTGCGAGGAGGACTTGTTGAGAGTGTCGAAAGGCAGATTAAAAAGCGTTTATTTTTTTGGAAAGGGCAAAGCGGAAGGCGATGCTGGTATGAAAGAAATTCTTGGCGGTAAAGGCGCCAACCTTGCGGAAATGACCAGCCTGGGGATTCCGGTTCCCCCGGGATTTACCATTTCCACCGCTATTTGCGCCGCATATTATGAAAACCAGAGGAATTTCCCCCCCGGATTCGAGGACGAGGTACTGTTAAACCTGACAAAACTTGAAAAAACCATGAAGAAAAAACTGGGGGACCCCTCCGATCCCCTGCTGGTATCGGTCCGTTCCGGGGCCGCGGTTTCCATGCCCGGCATGATGGATACAATTTTGAATCTGGGAATGAACGATGAAGCCGTGCGGGGACTTACAAATAAAACCGGCAATCCCCGTTTTGCCTGGGATGCGTACCGCCGTTTTATCCAGATGTACGGCGACGTGGTACTCCAGGTCCCCCACGAATTATTTGAGGAAGCCATAGCGGAACGGAAAAAAAAGCGGGGTTTGATTCTGGATACGGAATTAAGCGCCGGAGATCTGGAGGAACTGGTAAATTCTTACAAAGAAATTGTCCGCAGGGAAAAGGGATACGATTTTCCCCAGGCTCCCCTGGATCAGTTGTGGGGTTCTGTCCGCGCGGTTTTTGGTTCATGGATGAACGAGCGGGCCATCCGTTACCGGGCTTTAAACGATATAAAAAGCTTAAAAGGGACCGCGGTTAATATCCAGTCCATGGTTTTTGGGAATTTTGGCGAAGATTCCGGTACCGGTGTGTGTTTCAGCAGGGACCCCTCTACAGGAATCAATGAATTTTACGGCGAATATTTGATGAACGCCCAGGGAGAAGATGTGGTGGCCGGTATCCGTACCCCGGAGAAAATCAGCACCCTGGCCTCCCGGAACCCGAAAATATACCAGGAACTCGTAGATATTAAGAACCGGCTGGAAAACCATTTCCGGGATATGCAGGATATGGAATTTACCGTCCAGCAGGGGGTCCTGTATATTCTCCAGACCCGCAGCGGCAAGCGGACCGGGACCGCGGCGGTAAAATGCGCCATTGATATGGTAAATGAAAAACTTATTGACAAAAATACCGCTATTCTCCGGATTAGCTCCTCCCACCTGGATCAACTGCTCCACCCCATGATCGATCCCGAAGCCCTGGCGGATGCCTCACCCATAACCAGGGGGCTTAACGCCTCCCCCGGCGCCGCGGCGGGAAGAATTGTTTTTAACGCCCTTGACGCGGAAACCTGGCATAACCGGGGGGAAAAGGTCCTCCTGGTCCGTAAAGACACCAGCCCCGAGGATATTGGCGGCATGGCGGTCTCCCAAGGGGTTCTTACTTCCACCGGCGGTATGACCAGTCATGCCGCGGTCGTGGCCCGGGGCATGGGGATTCCCTGCGTCGCCGGGGCCAAGGGCATTTCCGTGGAAAGCGGCGCGGTAATTATTGGGAATAAAACCTTTAACGAAGGGGACTGGTTAAGTATTGACGGTTCCACCGGTGATGTATACGAAGGCAGGCTCCCCCTTTCCGCACCGGAAATTTCCGGCGAGATGAATACCTTCCTTGGCTGGTGCGATACGGTGCGGGAATCCTCCAGACGGGGAAATATCAGGGGTTTCCAGGTAAGAACCAACGCGGATCAGCCTGATGACGCAAAGCGGGCTTTCTCCTTTGGGGCCGACGGGGTTGGACTCTGCCGCACGGAACACATGTTTTTTGACAAGGAAAAGCTTATCCATTTTAGGGCCATGATTGTGGCCGATACGGAGGAAGAGCGGCGGCTTCAACTTGGCAAAATACTGCCCCTGCAGCGGAAGGATTTTTTTGGAATCTTTAGGGCCATGGAAGGCCGTCCGGTGACTATCCGTCTCCTGGATCCGCCGCTCCATGAATTTGTGCCCCATACCCGGGAAGAGGTGGATGAGCTGGCCGCCTATTTGGGGGTGGAAGCGGAAAAATTACAGCCCAAGATCGACAAACTCCATGAGGCAAATCCCATGCTGGGACACCGCGGCTGCCGCCTCGCCATTACCTATCCCGAAATTTACGATATGCAGGTGGAGGCCATCGCCCTGGCCGCCGCCGACTGTATTAAGCAGGATATTCCGGTGGAACCGGAGATCATGATCCCCATCGTGGTGACTGCCCGGGAATTAAAATTACTGCGGCCCAACGCGGAGGCGGTATTAAAACGGGTATTTGAAAGCGAAGGGCTTAATATGCCTCCGATTCATATCGGTACGATGATCGAAGTGCCACGGGCGGCAATTCGTTCGGGCCATATTGCCCGGTATGCGGATTTCTTCAGTTTCGGCACCAACGATCTTACCCAGATGACATTCGCCTTTAGCCGGGACGATGTGGCCTCTTTCCTTCCCAGCTACCTCGAAAAAAATGTCCTGGATGTCGATCCCTTTAAGTCAATAGATGAGGAAGGAGTCGGTGATTTACTGCGTTTTGCCATTAAGGAAGGCAGGGCGGTAAAACCGGCGCTTAAAATTGGGATCTGCGGGGAACATGGAGGAGACCCCCAGACCATAGATTTTTGCTATCGCATTGGTTTGAGTTATGTTTCGTGTTCACCATTCCGTGTGCCCCTGGCCCGTCTTGCCGGGGCGCAGGCGGTGATAAATAATTCCGCGGGTATCGTGGAAAATAAAATTATTCCTAAAAGGGAGGCTAAATCCATGAGCGATTCAGCGAAAAAGCCGGCGGCTAAAAGACCGGCGGCTAAGAAACCGGCCGCGAAGAAACCCGCGGCTAAAAAGACAGTGGCGGCCAAAAAGCCCGGCAGACCCGCGGCGAAGAAGACCGTGGCAGCCAAGAAGCCCGCGGCAAAAAAAACCGTGGCGGCTAAGAAACCGGCCGCAAAGAAACCCGCGGCTAAAAAGACAGTGGCGGCCAAGAAGCCCGGCAGACCCGCGGCGAAAAAGAGCGTTGCGGAAAAGAAGACCCCCGCCAAGAGGGGACGGCCCGCCGCCAAGAAACCTGTTGCCGAGAAGAAGACCCCCGGCAGGAGGGGACGGCCCGCCGGTTCCAAGAATGTGGCCGCCAAGAAACCCGTTGCCGAAAAAAAGACCCCCGGCAGGAGGGGACGGCCCGCCGGTTCTAAGAATGTGGCAAAACCCGTGGAAAAG
>JAIRNB010000092.1 GCA_031258265.1 Treponema sp.
CAGGGGAATACCGTTCTGCGGCCGCCAGTCCTCCGGCGGCAATCCCCACTCGGTTAAATTGGAGAGATAGTTTGTCCCCGGCAGGCTGGATTTGTAGGGGATATAAGTGTATTTGAAAAACATGGGATCACAGCCAACGATGTCAAAATCGGCGATCCGGGTGTACATTTCCCCGGCCCCATTCATTACAAACATGGTGGAGGCGCTGGCCGAAAGGGCCACGGCCCTGAAAGCCCCCCGCTCGGGCCCCAGATAATTCCGGCTAAAATCGTTTGGCAGGCCCGTATCCGCGTAAGAAATTTCCTGTCCATCCTCCAGCAGGACATAGGTGGTGGCAATTTCCATGGTCCCGTTGTGGTGCTGATTACCGAAGGGGTCTTCGTAATACAGAACATGGGCGTTTCGTTTTCCCATGGCCCAGGCGGTATTATTCACGGTACGATCATCAAGCAAAAGTTGCTCTTCTATGGGCCAGCCCTGCCTGTCAAGCCACACGCGGGTTTTACGGCCGATGATCCTGTCAAAGCAAAAGCGGTAAAATCTTCCGTCTTCAGAAAGGGCTGTCAATTCATCCGCATCGGCGGATATGCTTACTATCTTTTTCGGCTTTACGAAGCCGGGTTTCCACATATTATGGGGAAGTCCCGTTTTTTCAAAGAGCATCCAGTCCCGGGGTTCCTTAGCGCCGTCAATGTTTTTATACCAGATTAGGCCGCCGTGGATAATGTAATAGTGATAACTGTTAAAAGTCTGCGTCCGTGTCTTTATATATACTGCATCGGGGAAAATACCATTTATGTCCTCCTCCGGCGATTCATACAGGTACTTATCAGCCCCAAGGGGCGTTTCCAGGGAACGGCAGTTTACCAATAACAGCAATACAATGAACGGCAGAAAAACTGCTTTTATACGGTGGTACGCAGACACCATTTTCCTCCTTATGGTTTACTCGCGGCGTGTATCAGAATCTAAATTTTGGGAATTGTCTATTCTCTTCTCCCCGCCACCCTTTCCAGGGTATTTTGATCGTTGAGCAGTTGACGGCTGCCGGGAAATTCCCCCAGGGCTTCTTCCAGAATCTGCCGGGCCAGAGGATAGTCCCTTTTGTTAAAGGCCGCGGCAAAACGGTTATGAAAATTCGCAAGCCGCCAGCGGTTTACATGATCCCGTAATTCCCGGACCCTGGAAGAAGACAGGATTCCGGCGGATTCCGCCGCGTCTATGCGGCGGAGGAGCGCCGCCGCTTCGCCGTCCTGTTTAACCGCGTTTGCCAGGGTCGTAAGTTCCGCATCGGTGACAAGGATCTCCAGACGCCGCCGCAGCCCATCGTCCTGCGGGGATTCTGTTTCCGTAAGGAAGGCCCGGGCCTGGTCAAAATGCCCGGCGCGGCAAAATTTTGTGACACGGTTGGAAATAAGGGCGCTGATGTATTCCCTCCAGCGTTTGTCCGTTTCGGCGCCGGTGTATGTATGCTCCGCATACGCGGCCCAGGCCAGGCCCTCCTCCTCCCTTCCGCTGTTAAGGAGGGAAGCCCCGTAGTTAAGAATCCGGTCGTTTAGGTCCTGCCGGGGATCGGTAAAGAAATTTGAGAGCGCCGGGTCCTTCCTCCCCTCCAGTAAGACGGCCCTGTTCAGGGCCAGACTTACCGCGTCAGCGTAACGGCCCCGGCTTTCCGCCTCCGCAATCCGGTTGTGGATAATCAGGGAAACCAGTTCCAGGGGGCTGATCCCGGTACGGTCCCGGTAGTTCCGGGCCGGTATATAGGCAAAACCGGTGGCCTTTCCGAACTGATCGTGGAATTCCCGGCGGCTGCCGGGATCAAAACCATAAGGATTGGTGGTTTCCACATCCCAGGATTCATCCCCCCAGTGGAAGCTGGCAAAGGCATGATCCCTGGCGGCTACCCCCCTCACTTCAAATCCCTGGGATTGGGCCAAAATTAGGTAGAGGACCGCGGAGGACACGCAGTTGTAACGGCCGCCGGAAAGCAGGGTATCCAGCCGGGTTTGCATGGCCGAATAGGAACGGAGGAACTTCCGGTGCATGTAGGACAAAATGTAATCGCCCCGGTCTTGGGGGCTCATTTTCCCATTGTCCCTGTGGAATTCTGCTGTCAGTTCCGCCGCCGCCAAACGGAGGATCCTTAAATAGTTCAGGGAATCTTGGGAATCCGCGGCAAACGCCGATGCCCACAGGGCCGTCTCCGCCAGATCCTCCCAGGAATAATCCCCCGATTTCCCCCGCCCCGCAAATTCGGCCCCCAGGGGGTCGGGCCGCAGGGAGGGAAAACTCACCGGGGAATTTTGCGCCGCCAGAAAGACGGGGAAAAAAAGCCCAAGGACAACCCTGGCCGCTTTGCCCGTGTTCATAGATTCCAGCATAACCGCTGGACCGGCGCCGGATCAATCGTAATTTGGTTTCATCCGGTCTTAGGATTCTTCAAAAGAATTTCCTTTCTCTTCACTTTTTGGATTTTCCCCTGTATACTGCTGTTATGATTGACATGATAACGGTTCATACCAAAGAAGTTGATGATATTGAGGCGGCCACGGCGGAACTGCTTGCCGGAATCGGGGCGGGGAAGCCTTTACGGAAACATTCGGTTGGCCTTATAAGCTGTTTTGCCGATTTTATCGGTTCCGGCCTGGTAAAAGGGCTGGCCGAAAAACTGCCCTTTGAAATCGCGGGAACCACCACCCTTGCCTGTGCGGACAGGGATACCCTGGGGGAGGCTCTGCTGATCCTTACCATCCTGACCAGCGACGATCTTGAGTTTGCCACCGGCCTTACCGGGGTTATCACCGGGGAAGACCCGGAACAGCTCCGTCCGGCCTTTGAAGAAGCTTCGGGGAAACGGCGGGAAAAACCCGCCCTGATGTTTGCTTTTGCCCCCCTCCTTATGAACGTAAGCGGCGATTTTTTTGCGGAAGCCTGGAGCGGCATTACCGGCAATGTACCGGTCTTTGGCACCCTGGCGGTGGATCATAACACCGATTACCATGAGTCCCATACCATCCTGAACGGGGAGGCGTTCCGGGACCGGTTTGTGTTTGTCCTTGTTTACGGAAACATCAAACCGTCATTCATCATCGGCGGCATCTCCGAAAACAAAGTCTTCCGGGAAACAGGGGTGGTTACCGCCTCCCAGGGAAACCAGCTCCGGGAAGTCAACGGGGTTTCGGTGGCGGATTATCTGGCGGGTCTCGGGCTGGCAAAAGATGAAAAAGGCGCTATTGTGGGCATCAATTCCTTTCCCTTTATCATGGACTACAATGACGGCTCCCAGCCGGTTATACGGGTAATGTTTGCCATTACCCCGGAGGGCCACGCGGTCTGCGGCGGCAAAGTCCCTGTGGGGGCCGCCCTGACGGTGGGCAGCATCGACAAGGAGGAGGTACTCAATACCACCGGGGAAACGCTGAAGATCGCCCTGGCAATAGGGGAAAACAACGGAAACAAAAACGGCATGCTTGTTTTTTCCTGTGTGGGCCGTTTCTTCGCACAGGGTTTTGATTTCGCCGCGGAAATGGAAAAGGCCAGGGGTGTACTTGGGGATAAACTGCCCTTCCACTTCGCGTACTCCGGTACCGAACTGTGTCCGGTATACGGAAACAACGGGGCTATTTTCAACCGAAGTCATAACGATACTATTGTTATCTGTATCTTTTGATATTTTTAAGCGGCTGTTGTTTAGAAACCGAAGTTTCCAAACAACCCTATTTCCGCGGTATGAGGATTCCGGTTTATGGGTGATCTGGAGAACCTTCAGGCAGAATTAAAAAAAGCGCAAATAACGATAAAAAAACTTGAACGGGAACTCAAGCTGGCAAACACCACCATAGAGCGCAATAAAGTTGTCGAAATTTCAAAAGCGAATTTAAGTAAGATAGTAGCCGATAAAAAATCCGAACTCGAAAAATACATGAACCTCCTTCTGGAAAACTGCCCGGATATTATCATGCTCTTTGACCGGGACGGAAAGATCGTATACTGTACCGATGCCTTCCTGAAACGCGGCCACATCCCCGGATTCGGCATCATCCAGGGTTCCACATACAGCACGATCTTTTCCCGGTTTACCTCCCCGGACTTTCTGGCGCAAATAGACAATATTTACCAACAGACCTACATACATATAAAGTCTGTCACCGCCCATGAGACTATTGATTTTGGCGGAGACGGCAATCCCCGGGATTACAGCATACAGACAACGCCCATGATAAATGACAAGGGCCGGCCCATGGGAATCATGGTATTATTTTACGATACCACTGAGCTTTTGGCGGCAAAGCGGGAAGCGGAACGGGCCAATGTGGCCAAGTCCGATTTTCTTGCCACCGTATCCCACGAAATTCGTACCCCCATGAATGCCATCATCGGTATTTCCGCCATGCTGAAAAGCACCAAACTTGATAACGAACAGCTTAACTACCTTAAAAATATTGAAAATTCCTCCCGGATCCTCCTGGGCCTTATCAACGATATTCTGGATTTCTCCAAGATTGAAGCGGGAAAACTGGAACTTATTCCCGAATACTTCAGCCTGCCGGGATTACTGCAGCATTTACAGGATATGTTTAAGCTCCTCTTTTCGGAAAAAAATCTGGGTTTCCGCTGTGTTTGGGATGACGGGCTGCCGGAAATAATCTACGGAGATGAAAAACGCATCAGTCAGATTATTGCCAACCTGCTGAACAACGCCCTCAAGTACACCGAAAAGGGGGAGGTAAATTTCAGGGTTCAAAAAGATCCCGCGCCGGGGGACCAGGACGCGGCGTGGATACGTTTTACCGTGGAAGATACCGGCATCGGCATACGGGAAGACGCCCTTCCCCGGCTCTTTACCGCCTTTGAGCAGTTAGACCCGGTACGGAACAAAAAAATCGCCGGCACGGGCCTGGGCCTGGTAATCACAAAAAGACTCTGCGGAATGATGGGGGGAACCATCTCCGTTAAAAGCGAGTACAACCGGGGCTCCGTATTTACCGTCACCATACCCCTGCAAACAGGCAGCCCGGAGGACCTTTCCGAAAAAGAGTCCGCCCTTATCGACTTTACCGCACCGGAAGCCAGGGTGCTTCTGGTAGACGACATCGATATTAACCTGAAAATAGCGGCCTTTCTCCTTGATTTCTACGGCATCAAACCCGATTTGGCAAAAAGCGGCCTTGAGGCGATTGATCTGGCGGCAAAAAACACCTACGACCTTGTTTTCATGGATCAGATGATGCCCGGAATGGACGGCATTGAGGCGGCCCAGCATATCCGGGCCAAAGGCGGCCCCCTGGCGGAACTGCCCATAATAGCCCTAACCGCCAACGCCGTCAGCGGCGCCCGCGAGATGTTCCTGACCCATGGTTTTACCGGTTTCCTCTCCAAACCGATGGACAGTGACGCCCTGGCCCTCTGCCTCCTGAAATGGCTGCCCGAAAAACTCATCGTGCGGAAGTAAGCGCGGCGGCCTGCTATACCCGTGAATCCGGCGTCAGCACATTAAGGGGGGGGCACATAGGTCCAAAGGCCGGGCTTCCGGCCCCAGGATACGGCTGCTTTTGACGCTGCGCGCCCTGGCCAAGCTAAAGCTTGGCCGCATTAGTTCAACATTGGGGCATTTATTGGCGCTAGGCCGTGCCGCACTATCCAATGTACAGCCTTGCGGCTGTTCATCCCGGCCCGCCCCTCGCTCCGTAGTCCTCGTGTCAAACCCTGCGGGTTTGCCCCTGCGGTCTACTCCGCTACCCCCCCTCTCCCTTGGAAACGGCCATCCGGGGACACCCAAACCGCACAGCGGTTTGGGCTTTGCCTATTCCCTTTTTACCAGACTGAACGGAGTCTGGCCTTCATAGCTTAGCAACAGACTGCCATCGGGTCCAAAGGAATAATCATACGCTTGGCCGCTGAGGCGATTTACCAAACCAGGCGTCGTTACCCATGAATAACTGTCTTCACTGCTTTGTAGCATGGTAAGTTTTATTGTATTTCCGGTTACCTCGAATGTTCCCCGCTGACCGGGATATAGTTCAGTGGTTGTCGATGGGAGCGGTGAAACCTTTAATATTTTTCTTAGAAGATTTTGCTGCCTCAGCTCCCTTGCCGTAATTGATTTCGTCATCTTGAGCGTATAGCTCTGACCGGTGAATGTATATTCCATATCGGTAAATCCGGATACGAATTTTGACGCATTATTCATGATGTCCAATGTTTCTTTGCTGTATGCCCAGGTCCCTTCCAGCGGTGTAGGCCCTAAGGCGGCGGCTTTTTGTATCACCAAAACGGTTGCCAATTTTTTGGGATATTTTGCGGACGCTAGTTTCTCCTTTTCAGTTTCGACCCGTTTAACGGCAACCTTCCTTTCTTTCTCGGTATCCCACGCACTAGCGTCCGTCTCATCGATAATTTCAAAATAAATATTGTTCCCCTCCTCTCTGGGGTATATCCGGTAGAAATGACCTGCCAGAAAATTACCGCCCACTTTAATGAAATCGGTCTTCTCTGTTGTAATGGTGATAGTATCGTTATAGTAGGTATAATTGCTGGAACGCTTTAAATATTGAACATCCAATACGTGTTCCCCGGGGGTCAGGGCCACTATGGGGTTTTTTGCGGAAATAATACCCTCATTTCCTTTTCCGCTGGATTTAAGCGTCATTTGGCCGTCCACCATCGCAATGACAATGTTATTATGAACTGAAAGGGCGGCATGTCCTTCCCTTGGAACATCCGGGTCCATGAAAGTATTTACCAGCGGTGTGCTGGTACATCCTAACAGAACCACCACAAACAAAATGGAACCTAATGCCGAAAGCTTTTTCATTTTCATCCTCCTATGACCAATACGTTTTATGCCCGCCGGCAATTAACTAACCCGTATGGGTAGTTTTCCCAATTTAAGGACGGTAAAGCAGCGCCGGAGCTTCCGGCGGTTCTTAGGGCAGAGTTATCCCATAAAAAGCAGCGAAAGGGTGTTAAATGGCAGTGAGTTCGCAAAGCTCCGCTTTGTGTTGGAGTTTTGCCTTTGGCAAAACTCCATACCGGGATAAATTTTTTTAGAAAAAGATGGCAGTGAGTGTTATGAGAGAAAGCAAAAACCGTGCCAACTATGGCGAAAATAGAATTTTTATGCACCGGTGATTTTAAAAAATCTCCATGTCTTAAAATACTACCAAACTCCGACCCCTGTCAACCGGGAATTCAAGCCCCAGGGATGAGGGCATATAAAACCCAGTAGAAGGGGGCAGGAGAAACGGCCGGTAGAGGCGCATTGGAAGGGAAACCGGGGAATCCATTGAAGCATCTTAGCCCGGCATAAATGCCGCAGGTGCCGGTAAAGCGTACCATTTACATTTTCAAACCCGCATCAAGGGTAAGCCTTAGAACAAATTCCCTTAGGTCCTCCCTTTTAGTGTAGTCCCTTTTGTCCCATTCGGCGCCGACCAAACTATCTCCGGAACATAGAATTTGACCAAATTCCACATTATTGTATTGTGAAACTGCTATATAGTGTCCGTCCACAAAGTCGGTTACTTTGCGGACGGAACTTGTATTTGTTCCC
>JAIRNB010000131.1 GCA_031258265.1 Treponema sp.
GATAAGGATGTGGTCTACAATATCAAGAAGGCCAAAATCCTGGTGGAAGCGGAGACCCCCGAAGTTTTTGCCATCCTGGACGATGTGGTAAAGGAACACCCGGTACTTCTTAACCGGGCTCCTACCCTGCACCGACTGGGAATCCAGGCTTTTGAACCGGTCCTGGTGGAGGGGAAGGCCATTAAGCTTCACCCCCTGGTGTGTCACGCCTTCAACGCCGACTTTGACGGGGACCAGATGGCCGTCCACGTACCCCTTACCCAGGCAGCCCAGATGGAATGTTGGACTCTGATGCTCAGCGCCCGGAACCTTCTTAACCCCGCCAACGGGAAGACTATCGTGTTTCCCTCCCAGGACATGGTGCTGGGGATCAACTTCCTTACCCGGATTAAACCCGGCGCCAAGGGCCAGGGCCGCCGTTACTACACGGTAGAAGAGGTACTCATGGCGGTGGAGGCTAAATCCCTGGACCGGGAGGCTTCGATCAGGGTACGTCCTTCCAAATTTCCCATTTGGGATAAACCGGGTCATGAGATCAGCATTGGCCCGGACGGCCTTATCGAGACCACGGCGGGGCGGCTGGTGTTTAACGAGGAACTCCCCGGGGATATTCCCTTTATTAACTACGAACTTAGGGATAAGGAACTCCGGGCCCTTATCGAATATATCTTCAGTGAAAAGGGGTCCTGGACCACGGTTAGAATGTTAGATGCCATCAAGGCTACCGGCTACCGTTACGCCACGGTCTTCGGCGCCACCATCGGGGTGGATGATATTGTGGTGCCCAAGGAAAAGCCGGAGATGATCGAGAAAGCAAACAAGGCGGTGGAAGAAATTCAGCGTTACTGGCGGCAGGGAACCATTACCCCGGAGGAACGTTACAACCGCGTGGTGGCGGTCTGGTCCAAGACCAACGAGGACCTTACCAACATCATGATGAAGACCCTGGAAGCGGACCGGGACGGGTTCAACTCGGTGTATATGATGGCCAATTCCGGGGCCCGGGGAAGCCGCAACCAGATCCGCCAGTTGGCGGGGATGCGGGGCCTCATGACCAAGCCTTCGGGGGACATTATCGAACTGCCCATCCGCTCCAACTTCAAAGAGGGGCTTTCGGTTATCGAATTTTTCATCTCCACCAACGGCGCCCGGAAGGGGCTTGCCGATACCGCCTTAAAAACCGCGGAAGCGGGCTACCTTACTCGGCGGCTGGTGGACATTGCCCAGGATGTGGTGGTGAACGAGGATGACTGCGGGACTATCAACGGGATCGCCTATTCCGCCATCAAAGACGGGGAGGACATTGTTGAACCCCTCAGCGACCGTATCGTAGGCCGTTACACCCTGGAGCGGGTCAAGCATCCCATCACCGGGGAACTTATCATTGACGTGAACGAGGAGATCACCGAGGAGATCGCCGCCACCATCGAAAAGGCGGGGATCGAGACCGTGCGGATTCGGACGGTCCTTACCTGCGAGGCGAAGCACGGGGTATGCCGTAAGTGTTACGGCAGGAACCTGGCTACCAACCGTTCCGTTGACATCGGTGAAACCGTGGGAACTATCGCTGCCCAGTCCATCGGCCAGCCCGGTACCCAGCTTACCATGCGGACCTTCCATATCGGCGGGGTTTCCACCAAGGCCAGTGAGGAAAACCGGACCTTCCTTAGATACCCGGTGTATATCCGGGATATTTCCGGGGCCCATGTGGTAATGCCGGACGGGAAATGGCTTTTTACCCGTAAAGGCTACGCGGTGGTAAACAAGGTGATGAAGGAGTATAAGCTGGAAAGCGGCGATACCCTGCTGGTGGAAAGCGGCAAACGGATCATCCGGGATGAACCCATTATCCGGCGGGGGACTGAGGACATCCTGTCCCCGGAGATCGCCTACGCCATGATTCTGGAAAAAGGGGATACCCGCAGTTTTTATCTTATCGGCCAGGATCAGAAGATCGAAATCCGTAATGGTTCCGACCTTCTGGTAAAGAAGGGAGATGTGGTGGAGGCGGAAAAGACTATCGCCACCTTCGACCCCTTCTCCGATCCGATCATCGCGGAAGCCTCCGGTTATGTAAACTATGAGGATATTATCCCCGGTACTACCATGCGGGAGGAGATCGACGAGGAAACGGGGAACAGTGAAAAACGAATCACCGAATTCCAAATGGAAAGTAAACAGCCCCGGATTATTATTACCGATGATGCGGGGAACGAGCAGGCTTCCTACTTCCTCCCCGGCGGCGCCTCCATCCAGGTGGATGAATTTGAGCTTGACGCCAAGGGAGACCCCGTTCTCGATGCCAATGGAAAACCGGCCCGGGTCAGGATCAACGCCGGTAAGATCATCGCCAAAACGGTAAAAGAATCCGCCAAGGCCATGGATATTACATCCGGCCTTCCCCGGGTAAGCGAACTCTTTGAGGCCCGTAAGCCCAAGAGCCCCGCGGTACTGGCCCAGGTGTCCGGGACCGTGTACTTCAAGGGTATCGTGAAGGGTAAGCGGGTAGTCACCATCGTGGATGCCTTTGGCAAAGAGTACAAACACCTTATCCCCATGACCAAGCGTCTTTTAATCAGGGATGGCGATACGGTGGAGGCCGGGGAGTCCCTCTGCCTGGGGGCGGTTAATCCCCACGATGTACTCCATATCCAGGGTGAGGCGACGCTGCAGCGCTACCTGATGGACGAGATACAGCAGGTTTACCGGCTGCAGGGCGTTTCTATCAACGACAAGCATATCGGCGTTATTGTCCGCCAGATGATGAGGAAAGTAGAAATTATGGCTGTAGGGGATACGAAGTTCATCTACGGCCAGATGGTGGATAAATACCGTTTCCATGAGGAAAACAACCGGGTCATGGCGGAAGGCGGACAGCCTTCGGTGGCCCGGCCCATGTTCCAGGGGATCACCAAGGCAAGTTTGAACATCGATTCATTCCTGTCGGCGGCCAGTTTCCAGGACACCACTAGGGTGCTTACCAATGCCGCCATCGCGGGAAGCACCGACTACCTGCGGGGCCTCAAGGAAAATATCATCATTGGGCATCCCATCCCCGCGGGTACAGGGATGAAACGTTACCGGGGGGTCAAGCTCTTTGATGAGGATAGCCAGGACCTGGATCAGCAAATGGAAGAGATTCTGGAACAGCGGAAACTGGAGGCCGCCTCCGTTTCCGACGGCGGAGAAGAAGATTATATCGCGGATGATACGGAGGAATAGGTTTTTCGAAAAAATATCACCCTGGGCGGGCTGTGGTTTCCACCGCTACGCTCCGGGGGACCCTGGCGGAGCTTATCCAAGGGGGTTCTAATACCCAAGAGTCCGCCTTTCGGCGGGGGCCTCAGTGCGGCAGGCCGTTAGGCGGTTCAATTCCCGGCCGGCGCTGGCGGGGCGCAGGCCCCAAGATAAATAAATGAAACTTACTATTGTCTGCGCCGATCCGGCGGGGAATATCACTATTTTTGTTCTTGACCGAATCGATGATCCGGCTCTCCGGCTCCGGGCCGCCAAGGCCCTCCTGGCGGAACCTTCCCTTAAGGCCGAGCAGGTTGGCTTTGTGATTCCCCCGGACACTGCTCCCCCGGCGGCGGGATCTTCGGCGGGGTATTGGCGGCTTGAAATGATGGGGGGAGAGTTCTGCGGCAACGCGGCCCGGAGTTTCGGTCTCTATGCGGCTCGGGAAATGGGCCTACGGGGAAAGCGGGACCTTTGCGTTGGGATAAGCGGCGTCCCGGCCCCCGTGCCGGTGCATGTAGACCTTGACGCCTCCGCCGCGGAGGCGGAAATCCCCGGCCCCAGGGCGGAGACTGTTCTTTCTTGGGAAGGCCGTTCCCTGCCGCTTTATTTTTTTGACGGCATTAGCCATCTGATTGCCGAAGGGCTCCGTCCTAGCCGGGATACGGCTATTAGCCTGGCAGAATCCGTCCGGCAGGCCGGCGGTTCGGCGGCGGCCCTGGGGGTGATGTTCTACGATCCGGGACACCGCTTCATGCGGCCGGCGGTCTATGTGGAGGCCACGGAATCCCTGGTTTTTGAATCAAGCTGCGGTTCCGGGACTGCCGCCCTGGCGGCGTATCTTTCCCGGGAATTACCCGGCGGTGAAAGCCGCTGGGAAATTTCCCAGCCCGGCGGCGTGATCGATGCGCGGGTAAAAAAACATGCCGGGGGGATCGGGGTTATCGGCATCGGCGGCCCGGTGGGCCTGGGCGGGCGGGAATTCGTGAATTTTTCCGTATAAATATAAATTACCTCAGCGGTTAAGCCGGGCCAAAAAGCTGCGGGTCCGTTCTTTTCTGGGCTTGTCGATCACCGCCGCCGCCGGGCCTTCTTCAATAAAGGAACCGCCGTCCATAAA
>JAIRNB010000174.1 GCA_031258265.1 Treponema sp.
ATTTTGACTATACTAAATGGCAAAGGAATTTATGGAAAGATAAAACAATTGATGAAATATACAATATGGCAAAAGAGTTTGAAGAAAGAAAAAATAAAAATTAGTATAAACATATAATGGAGTACGGGCGTACTGCACATAACAGGACTGTATGCGTTCCGCCGCCTTATTGGGCGGCTCCGGCCTTCAGTCGCCTAGGCCGGCCGGCCTGCGGCCCCACTTTCACTTTTATATTGCCGCGCGGCGGCTTCGATACAGCCGGAACGATAGACACGTTAGAGGAAAAGTCCTTACAATTTGCCTATGAATACGAAACTAAAGATGGCGATTGTGGGCGCCGGGATCTGGGGGGAAAACCATGCCAGGATATACCGGGCCCACCCCTTTTGCGAGGTAGTGGCGGTCTGTGACCGGGACAGGACTAAGGCGGAGGCCCTGGCCGCGAAGATAGGTATTGACCGGTATTACGATGACTACCGGGAGATGTTCAAAACCAGCGGCTGCGATGCCGTGGCCATCGTAACCCCCGATTTTGCCCACGCGGAGGCGGCTATCTCCGCCGCGGAACATAAAAAGCATATTCTGGTGGAAAAGCCCCTGGCCACCACCAGGGAAGAAGTGTCCGCCATGCGGGAGGCCTTTGAAAAAAACAAGGTCCGGGTAATGGTAGACCTCCACAACCGCTGGAGTCCCCCCTTCAATGTGGCCTATCAAAGCCTGGAACAGGGGGAGTTGGGAAAGCCCTATTCGGCATATATGCGGCTTAACGACATTAAATGGGTGGCCACGGATATGCTTCCCTGGGCGGCCTCCTCATCGATTCTCTGGTTCCTGGGGAGTCACAGTGTCGATACCCTGCGCTGGTTCTTTGGCAGCGAGGTGTCGCGGGTCTATGCCGTCAGCCGGAAGGGCCTGCTTGCGTCCCTGGGGGTGGATACGGTGGACAGCTATCTTTCGACGCTGGAATTTAAAAACGGCGGCATCGCCCAAATGGAAAACGGCTGGATTACCCCCAATGCCAATCCCTGCGTGAATGATATTAAATTCAACATCCTGGGGGATAGGGGAATGATAAGCCTGGATTTAAGCAGCCACAACCTTATCCAGAAATACACCGATGAAAAGGTCCAGGTCCCCGACGTGCTGGTTCAACATTCGGTTTTCGGATACCCCAGGGGTTTCGCCTTCGAGAGTATCCGGTCCTTTGTGGACTGTATGTTAAGCGGCGAGAAATTTCGCGTCTCGGTGGAAGACGCGGCCAATACCAGCTTAGTAATTCTGTCGATCATGGAATCCGCCCAAAAAAGGCAGCCGGTGGAAGTGGCGTATTAGGCGGTCCCGCACTTCAAGGGTGAACGGCAACAAACAGAGTCCGTCCGCTTGCCTTTCCGCCGTGTTTCTTAAATCTCTTCCCCCGCCCGCCATTTTTCTATCCGGTCGTATGCGGCGTTGATCTTCGCCATTTTTTTTGTGGCCTTTTCCATGTTGCCCTGGTGGCCCGCGTGGCGGTCCGGGTGATGCAGTTTGAGAAGCCGCCGGTAGGCGGCCTTACATTCTTCCGGTCCCGCGCCAAAGGGGAGCCCCAGTTCCGCAAAGTCGGGCCGCAGTTTTTCCGGCGCTTCCCCGGAATCCCGCCGCCGGGTCCCGCCGTCACCCCAGGTCCGGCTTCCCGTTCTGCCCCGGGTCTCATCCCGGCTATCATTCCAGGCCCGGCCGCCGGCCCCGTCTTTAGCCCAGGCCCCGCCGGAATTCCCCCAGTCTCCGCTCCGGCCCCCGGTTCCCCTATCGCTCCAGGCTCCCCCGGAATTGCTCCGGTCTCCGGTTCTACTGTCGCCCCAGTCCCCGGTCTTTGCCCGGTGATTCCGGGCCCAGGGACCAGGGCCGGGCCCTTCACCCCGGAGAAAACTCTCCAGTTCCGCCTCCGCTTCTTCTATATCCGGATCTCCTCCCCGGGGCCGGCCAAATATCCGGCTGTCCTCATCGTTCAGGTAGCTTTTGATCACATCCCCCAGGCGGTCGAATATCCCCATGGCTCCTCCCGAATCTCCCCCTTAGTATACCATTTTTTGAATTTTGATATAATGAAGCCGTATCAAAAAAGCCGTATCAAAACCGCGGGTTTTGAAGATTCCGGTCATGCGGACCGGGAAGCCCGCGGGGCTTTGTGGATTTTTTGCGTGGAGGGCGCCGCCGTATGGAGGGCGCAAAGCGAGCCGTTCCGGCTTACCAATCCCTGGAGGACACATGAAAATCAGTAAGAAAACCTTCGGAATCCTGCCCAATGGCAAGAAAGTGCGTATCTATACCCTTCTTGCGGGGGAACTGTCGTTTTCCGTCACCGATCTGGGGGCAACCTGGACTTCCCTCATCGTGCCGTCCCGGCTGGGCCGCAAAGACGATGTACTCCTGGGGGCCTCCTCCTTTGCCGGCTATAGCGGCAGCCCCGGCCCTCTGGCCATTACCGTAGGCCGTTTTGCCAACCGGATCGGCGGGGCCTCCTTTACCCTGGACGGTAAAACCTACCAGCTGGAGAAAAATGACGGGCCCAATTCCCTTCATGGCGGCCGGCGGGGTTATAGCCAGGTTCTCTGGAAATCGGAGGCCTACAAGGAGAAGGACGGGGTCTATGTGCGTTTTGAGTACAACAGCCCCGACGGGGACTCCGGTTTTCCGGGGAATTTACGGGCGGTAGTAACCTACGGCCTCACCAAATCCAACGAGATCACCGCCTCCTACCGGGCCAAGGCCGATAAGCGGACCCCGGTAAACCTGACCAACCATGCCTACTTTAACCTTGCCGGGGAGGGGAAGGGCAAGATCCTGGACCACGAGCTTACCCTCCACTGTTCCTCCATCCTGGAAGTAGACGAGGGCCTTATCCCCACAGGCAAGATCCTCCCCGTGGCAGGCACGGCCTATGACTTCCGTTCCCCCAAACCCATCGGCAAGGACCTGGAAACGGCGGTCCAGGCCGGGGCCCCCGGTGGTTACGATCACTGCTACGTGGTAGACGGGGAACCCGGCAAACTCCGGCCCTGCGCGGAGATCTTCGAAGGAACCGGCGGCAGGACCCTGAAGATCCTCGCCACCCAGCCGGGGGTCCAGTTCTACACTGGCAATTTCCTAAAAGCGGCGCCGGGAAAGGCCGGCGCGATCTACAGCCAGCATGACGGCTTCTGCCTGGAAACCCAGCACTTCCCCGACTCCCCCAACAGGCCGGAGTTCCCGGACTCAATCTTCGGTCCCGGCAGGGACTACCACGAAAAGGCGGTTTTTGCCTTTAGCTGGTAGGTTTCTTGGGCGCATCCGCCCGCCTCCGGCGGGCGGACCGGGCTATCGCTGCAATTCCTCAGCCCGCCTCCGGCGGGCTTCCGGTATTTCCGCTCTATCCCTTGCGCGAGAGGCCAAGAACAAACAACCTACGGTTGCCTGTTCCGGGCTATGCGGTTCCACATTGTCCAATATACAGCCTTCGGCCGGCAGGATGCCGGCTGTGATAAATGCATACGTTTTTGCAGCTTTTGTTCCAGCCCAAAAATGGCATGGATGCCATTTTTGGGCAGCGCAAGGGATTGGAGGGGCCCGAAGGGGCCACCGCAGTCCCGCCTGCGGCGGGACGAGGAGGCCGGAGCGGGAAGGGACCCGCGGAGCCCCGGAAAGCCCGGTTCCCGCCGTAGGCGGGAATGCGCCCATAGAAACTCGACATTAATTCATACTGGGTAGAAAGTTAATCCGGGCATGGAATTACCCCCTCTTTTTTTGGTTTGTCTTGAAATAAGTCCTGAATGTATATAATTTAGGGTATATCTTTGCCCGGATCGGCTAAACTTAAAGAGGAAACCATGGAAATTCAGTTGCAAGAACTCATTGATAAGATAAAGAGGGACGGAATTGAGTCCGCCTCCGAAGAGGCTGCCCGCCTTAAAAATCAGGCGGAGGGGGAGGCCAGACGGATAGTGGAGGCCGCCCGGAAAGAGGCGGAGGCTATTGCCGCCGCCGCCAGGGCCGATGCTGAAAGGACGGAGAAGGCGGGGATTGCCGCGGTGGCCCAGGCTTCCCGGAACCTTATTTTGGCTTTCAAAGGGGAAATTCAGGCGGTTCTGGACCGGATTGTCGCCAGAGAGACCGCCGCCGTATATAACGGGGATGTTATCAAGGCCGCTTTGCCGGAAATTCTCAAGAATTGGGCCGCCAAGGGCAGCGATTCCCTGGATATTCTCCTGCCGGAGGCCCAGCTTGGTTCCCTGGAGGGCTTTTTTCGGGAAAAACTTGCCGGGGAACTCAAAAAAGGGGTGGAACTTAAGTCCGACCGGAATTTGGGGGCGGGTTTCCGTATTGCCAACCGGGACGGTTCCGCCTACTACGACTTTTCCGCCGGGGCGGTGGGGGATCTGCTTTCCGCCTATCTTAATCCCCGGCTGGCGGAAATCGTAAAAGCCCAGGCGAAGGAAATGTAAGAAGTGGGCGCCTACTATTACCTTGTCGCCCAGCTTCCCAGTCTTGTTTACGGCCAGGAACCGCCCATGAGTTCCGCCCGTTTCCGGGACCTTGCGCGGACGCAGTTAAGCGCGGAGGACGCCGCCCTTTTTACCCTCCTTAGCCTTGATCCCCAGCCTGAGTCTACCGCCGGCCGCCCTTCCTATGCGGAGGCCGGCGGCCCTTCGGGTTCCGGTTTTATTGACCAGTGGCGGGATTGGGAGCGGGCCCTGCGCCTGAATCTGGCCCGGCTCCGCGCTTCCAGGCTGAAACGGGAAGGGGCCGCGCCTGTGGACCCCCCTGTGGTCCCGGCGGACGCGGCAAGCGGCGCCCTGCAGGCCATGGCGGCGGCGGAAAATCCGCTGGAAGCGGAGATCCTTTTGGACAGGGCCCGCTGGAACGCCATAGAGCAGTTCCAGGGAATATCCGCCTTTAGCCGGAATGTTGTTTACGCATACCTTCTCAAGCTCCTTATTTTGGAACGCCATGCCTCTTTTAGAGCGGAAACAGGCTTCGCTGAATATAAATCCCTATACGCTTCAATTTTGGAACACGCCCGGCCGGGCGCAGGAGAATCTAAATGACTGGAACGAAAGGCAGTGTGGTAGCTGTCAACGGTAACATGGTCAGCGTCCGCTTTGACGGCGCCGTATCCATGAACGAGGTGGGCTACGTTAAAGTTGGAGATAAACGGCTCAAGAGCGAGGTTATCCGTATCCGGGGGGATATTTCCCAGCTCCAGGTTTTTGAAATTACCAAGGGTATAACTATCGGAGACGAGGTGGAGTACACCGGGGATATGCTGGCCGTCGAAGTGGGGCCCGGCCTCTTGGGCCAGGTCTACGACGGACTCCAGAACCCCCTGCCCCAACTGGCGGAGGCGGCGGGTTACTTCCTGGAACGGGGGGTATACCTTGACGCCCTGCCTTTGGAAAAAACCTGGGACTTTAAACCCGCCGTCAAACCTGGGGACAAGGTAGAACGGGCGGACACCCTGGGAACCGTACCGGAAGGGGCCTTTTCCCACCGGATCATGGTTCCCTTTAACCTTTATGGGACTTATACGGTCTCCTCGATCAAGCCCGCCGGTGCGTACAAGGTCCGGGACCCTATCGCGGAACTCAGCGATGAAAAGGGTAACACGGTCCCCGTCTCCATGTGTTTCCGCTGGCCTGTTAAGCGGCCGGTGGACTGTTATGAGGAACGCCTTAAACCCGCCGAACCCATGGTAACCAGGGTCCGCCTTATCGACACCTTCTTCCCCGTGGCCCGGGGGGGAACCTACTGTATCCCCGGCCCCTTCGGGGCGGGAAAAACGGTTTTACAGCAGATCACCAGCCGCCACGCGGATGTGGATATTGTGATTCTTGCGGCCTGCGGCGAGCGGGCCGGGGAAGTGGTGGAAACCCTGAAGGAATTCCCCGAACTTACCGACCCCCGGACCGGCCGTTCCCTGATGGAACGGACCGTCATCATCTGTAATACCTCTTCCATGCCCGTGGCGGCCCGGGAGGCGTCGGTCTACACCGCGGTGACTCTGGCGGAGTATTACCGCCAGATGGGGCTCAACGTCCTTCTTCTGGCCGATTCCACCAGCCGCTGGGCCCAGGCCATGCGGGAAATGTCGGGCCGCCTGGAGGAGTTTCCCGGGGAAGAAGCCTTCCCGGCATACCTGGAATCCACGATTGCCAGCTTTTACGAGCGGGCGGGGATTGTACGGCTGCGGGACGGCAGTATCGGTTCCGTTACCATCGGCGGGACGGTCAGCCCCGCGGGGGGTAACTTTGAGGAACCGGTAACCCAGGCTACTTTGAAGGTGGTGGGGGCCTTCCACGGCCTTTCCCGGGAACGTTCCGATGCCCGTAAATTCCCCGCCATCCATCCCCTGGATTCCTGGTCAAAGTATCCGGGGATCATCAGCGCCGCCAAGGTGGCCTACGCCCATGGTTTCATGCGCCGGGGTTCCGAAGTCGAGCAGATGATGAAAGTTGTCGGCGAGGAAGGGACCAGCATTGATGACTATGTAGTGTATCTCAAGGGGGAACTTATCGACTCGGTGTACTTCCAGCAGAATTCCTTTGACGCGGTTGACGCGGCGGTAAGTCCTGAACGGCAGGCCCATGTGTTTGGTATTCTTTTGATCATCATGGCTTCCCATTTCAGCTTTCCCGATAAGAACGAAGCCCGCAGTTGGTTCAACCGGCTCCGGCAGCGTTTTTTGGACTATAACGGTTCCGAATGGCAGGGGGAGCGGTTTAAGACCCTGGAAAAAGAGATTCGGGACGAGGTGGACGCCAAGGCCGAAGGTCAGGACCCGGCGGGCCAAAAAATTATTGCCTAGCAGCCTGATGTCATTGTGGTTTTTGCGCCGTTTTGTGCCGCAAAAACCACGGTTTATGGGCTGCTTTGGCGGTTTGCAAGGTAAAAAACCGCCTGAAAGACGATTTGTGGAGGTTTTATGCGCGAAGCGCGACAAACTGCTAGACAGGGGAAACCATGAAAAAGGTATACAGTAAAATTGAATCTATTACCGGGTCCGTTATCACCGTCCGGGCCGAAGGGGTCCGTTATGGGGACCTGGCGGAGGTGGACACGGTATTCGGCAGCTCCCTGGCGGAGGTAAACCGTCTGGAAAATGACATGGTTTCCCTCCAGGTCTTCGCCGGCGGCCGGGGTATTTCCACCGGCGATACGGTCCGCTTCCTTGGCTACCCCATGCGGGTATCCTTTTCGGAGAATCTTATGGGCCGGGTCTTCTCCGGTTCCGGTGAACCCCGGGACAAGGGGCCGGCGCTCCGGGAGAATCTTATTCCCATAGGCGGCCCTTCGGTGAATCCCGCCCAGCGGATCATCCCCCGGAAGATGATCCGCACGGGGATTCCCATGATCGACCTTTTCAACACCCTGGTGGTGTCCCAGAAACTGCCGATCTTTTCCGTATCCGGGGAGCCCTACAACGAATTACTGGCCCGGATCGCCATGCAGGCGGAGGTGGACGTGATCATCCTGGGGGGCATGGGGCTTAAATACGACGACTACCTTTTCTTCAAGGACACCCTGGAAAACGGCGGCGCCCTCTCCCGGACGGTGATGTTTGTCCATACCGCCAGCGATCCCACGGTGGAATGTCTGATGATCCCCGATATGTCCCTGGCGGTGGCGGAACAATTTGCCCTCCAGGGCAAAGACGTGCTGGTCCTCCTTACCGACATGACCAACTTCGCCGACGCCATGAAGGAAATTTCGATTATCCAGGAACAGGTACCTTCCAACCGGGGTTATCCCGGGGACCTGTACTCCCAGCTTGCCAGCCGTTACGAGAAGGCCGTGGATTTTGATACATCCGGTTCCATCACCATCTTGGGGGTTACGACGATGCCCGGTGACGATGTAACCCACCCGGTGCCGGATAACACCGGGTATATCACCGAGGGGCAGTATTACCTTAAAAACAGCCGTATTGAGCCCTTTGGTTCCCTGTCCCGGCTTAAGCAGCAGGTCAACGGCAAGACCCGCGCCGATCACCGGGCCCTCATGGACGGCATGATCAAGCTCTATTCCGCCTACCGGGATACCCTGGAAAAGAAGGCCATGGGTTTTATCATGACCGCCTGGGACGACAAGCTCCTTAAATACGGGGGTTCCTTTGAACGGCAGATGATGGACCTTTCGGTGAATATCCCCCTGGAACGGGCTCTGGACCTGGGCTGGGAAATACTGGCCGACTGTTTCAGCCCCGAGGAAACGGGCCTGCGGACCGAGCTTATCAGTAAATTCTGGCCTAAAAAGGACTAAGGCCGTGGCAAAGATAAAGCTCACCAAAAACGAGCTAAAAAAACAGAAGGATTCCCTTAAAATGTACCAGCGTTACCTTCCTACCCTGATGCTGAAAAAACAGCAGCTCCAGGCGGAGATCCGTATTACCGAGATTCGCCTTAAGGAACTGCGGGAAGAGAAGGAACGGCTGGATGAACTTTTTAAGGCGTGGATCGCCGTTTTTGGGGAAAAGGGGATCTTTACCCCGGAGATCCTCCGGATCACGGAGATAAAAACCGCCCAGGGTAACATCGCCGGCGTCCCTATCCCCCTTTTCGAGGGGGCCGAATTTGAGATCGCCCCCTATGATCTTGCCCGCAGCCCCCTGTGGCTGGACTTCGCCGTGGAAAAATTGAAGCAGGCCTTCCTCATCGATCTTGAAAGCGATGTGGTGGAAGAGCAGCGCCGCAGGCTGGATCATGAACTGCGGATCACCACTCAGCGGGTGAACCTTTTTGAGAAGGTTAAGATCCCCGAAACCAAGGGGAGTATCAAGAAGATCCAGGTCTACCTGGGGGATCAGCAGACTTCCGCGGTGGTGCGGGGGAAGATCGCCAAGACCGGATTAGAGAGGGCCGCCCAATGATTTTGCCCATGAAAAAGGTTTCCCTGGTGCTTATGGAAAAAACCAGGGAAGATTCCCTAAAAAAGCTCCGGGAGCTGGGGCTTGTTCATCTGGAGCGGAAAAACGTCTCCTCCGAATCCCTTTCCAGGCTCCTTGACCGGAAGGGCAAGCTCGAAACCGCCCTGGGGCTCCTCCGCCCCTACGAGGCGGAGGCGAAGAAAAACCAAAAAGCGGCCGTCCAGCCCGCGATTCCCCCGGGGCAGGTTCCCCGGCGGCGGGCCGGCGATTTGCTGCGCCCCGAGGACGCCTTCTATTCCGCCGATGCGGCAAACGATCTCCAGCGTCCCGACCTTGCGGCCCTGATCCTGGAATACGCCGATGAGCGGAAATCCCTGCAGGACCGGGCGGCCGTCTTATCGAAGGAACGGAGCCGCATAGAGGACTGGGGTGATTTTAGGAGCGGGGATTTTGCCTCGCTGGAAGAACGGGGAATTAAGCTTATCCCCTATAAGCTTCCCCCCAAATCCTTTGCCTCCCTCTCCCGGGATACTTCTTTCTTAAAACTGGGGGAGGATAAGAATTCGGTGTATATTCTGACCCTAGGCGCGGAGATTCCCGGAGAAACCCCCTTTGTCCTGCCGGAATTTTCCCTGGGGGAGATTGACGGGCAGTTGGAGAAGATACGGCTGCAAACGGCGGACATTGAAAAACGTTTCCTTTCGCTGGCTAACAGGACGCCGATCCTGGAAGCCGAAGGAAAGGCCCTGCTTAAACAGATCGAATTTGAAAGCGCCCGCCTGGGCATGGGCAGCCTGGAGGAAGTCCCCCCGGAGCGGAGCGTGGCGTGGATTACCGGCTTTGTCCCCCAGGAGGACCTGGGGCATCTTAAACGGGCGGCGGCGGAGAATTCCTGGGCCCTGGCGGCGGATGATCCGGGGCCGGACGATGCGGTCCCCACCAAGCTCAAGAACAGTAAACTGGCGAGTCTTATCAATCCTTTAACGGAATTCCTGGAAGTGGTACCCGGCTATAACGAGGTGGATATTTCCGGCTGGTTCCTGTTCTTCTTTGTCATTTTCTTCGGGATGATCTTCGGGGATGCCGGTTACGGCTGCCTCCTCTTTGGCATCGGCCTGGTCCTGGCCCTGAAAACCGCGAAAAAAGGGGTCCCCCAGGCCGTTAAGATGCTGCTCCTCCTCAGCGTCTCCAATATCCTGTGGGGGGTCCTTACCTGTACCTGGTTCGGTATTGATCCCCTAAAACTCCCGGTCTTTCTGCAGGGCATTGCCCTGCCCCTCATTTCCGGGGCGGTCTCGGCCCAGGGACCGGAATCCAAGGCTATCGTGGACCAGAATCTTATGATTTTCTGTTTCTCCCTGGCCCTGCTCCAGCTTTCCATCGGCCATATCATCGGGATAGGGCGGAACCTTAAAGCCGGTTCCCCGCGTTTCCTGGCGGACCTGGGGAACGTGGCCATGCTGGCGGGGATGTACAACGTGGTTCTCTTCCTGGTGGTGAGCAACGACGCACGGCAGATCCCCCTGCTGCCCCTGGGGGTTTACGCCATTATCGCCGGTTTTGTTCTGAACTTTGTATTCGCCAACTACGAGGGCAGCGTTGGGAAATCCATCGTGGAAAGCCTCAAGAACATCATTTCCGTGGTCCTGGGAATTACCAACGTGTTTTCCGACATTATGTCCTATATCCGGCTTTGGGCGGTGGGACTGGCGGGGGCCTCAATTTCCTCCACGGTAAACACCCTGGCGGGCCCCCTCTTGGGAAATTTCCTGGTGTTCCTGGGGATCATCCTCCTGGTTTTCGGCCACGGGCTTAACATCGCGCTCAACGTGCTTTCGGTGCTGGTCCACGGGGTCCGGCTGAATACCCTGGAGTTCTCCAGCCATGTGGGCCTGGCCTGGTCGGGCACGGCCTACAAGCCCTTTTCTGACAAGTAGGGGTAATTTTGTTGGCTGCCTGGCCGGTAGCTGCTTGGCCGGTAGCCGGTAGATAGATAAAAGTGAAGTTGCCATGGATCAACAGGTTGTGTTGATAGCTGGTTGGACACGGGCGGCGATTCCGCCGTCCAAATAGAGGAGTTATCATCAACACGTTGTGTTGATGTCCGGTTGGACACGGGCGGCGATTCGGCCGCCCTAATAGAGGAGTTATCATGAATTTAGGATTGTTAGGCGCCGGTCTTGTGATGGGTATTGCCGCAGTGGGTTCGGCAATCGGTATCGGTATCGCCGGCCAGGCGGTAATCGGCGCATGGAAGAAGTGCTATATCGGCAATAAGCCCGCGCCCATGACCCTGCTTGCCTTCGGCGGCGCGCCCTTAACCCAGACCTTCTACGGCTTTATCCTGATGATGCAGATGAAGACCGCGGCCCTGGCAAATACGGACAACCAGTGGCTTTATCTGGGTTTCGGCATTGCCTCCGGCTTTGCCATGGCCTTCTCCGCCATTGCCCAGGGCCAGGCGGGGGCGGCGGGCGCCGACGCCCAGGGTGAAACCGGCAAGGGCTTTACCCAGTACATCGCCATCGTCGGTATCTGCGAAACCGTCGCCCTTTTCGCCATGGTCCTCTCGATGATCAGCCTGGCCTAAACCAAAGAGTTAACATGTAACCGTGAAGCATGTCCCATAGGACTCAGCTCATAAAAATAGGCGGCTTTGACCACGTTGAAGCCGTCTATATCGGCGGCGGTCGGCCGCCGCTCATCCAGACCATGTGGAAGGACCGCCTCTCCGCCGCGGACCTTGAAGGGCCCGGGGGGAAGGAGATTCCCGCCCGGATAGGCCGCCTTAAAGCCATGGGCTGCGGCCTCCTCCGTTTCGCCGTTCCCGATATTGAAGCCGCTGAAGTCCTGGGGGAACTGGCATCCAGGGTAAGTCTCCCCCTGGTGGCGGATATCCACTTTGATTACCGTATCGCCCTCCGCTGTCTCGATTTTCCCATCGCCAAAATACGCATCAATCCCGGTAATATCGGCGGCCGCGACAGGGTGGAAGCCGTCCTTGATAAGGCGGCGGGGCGGGGCCGGCCCATCCGCATCGGCGTCAACGCCGGAAGCCTGCCCCAGGATCTGCGGGGAGAGCGGGGAAACGTCAGCCGCCCCGCCGCCCTGGTGGAAGCGGCGGTCCGGGAGCTGGAGATCTTTCGGGAATTTGGATTCCTTAACGGTATTGTTTCTCTAAAGGCCTCCGGAATATCCGATACTATAAACGCGAACCGTTTGTTTGCGGAAAGGGAATACTCCCTGGGCGGCGGGGCGGTCCCCCTCCATGTGGGGGTAACAGAAGCGGGGCCCCTGGTAGCGGGAGTCGTGCGGAATACCGCCGCCCTCCTGGATTTGCTGGCCGCCGGCATCGGCGATACCGTCCGGGTCTCCCTTTCGGACAGCATGGAGAACGAGGTAATCGCCGCCAGGGAGATTCTGGCCGCCGCGGGAGCCGCCCCCGGTGGCCTTCGGATCGTGTCCTGCCCCCGCTGCGGCAGGAACAGCTTTGACACCCACGGCTTTACGGCGCGCTGGCTGCCCCGGCTCTACAGCCTTTCCAAGGACGCCACCGTGGCCATTATGGGCTGTGTGGTAAACGGTCCCGGGGAGGCCCGGGAAGCGGATTTGGGGATCACTGGGGCGGGGGACAGGGTGCTGCTTTTCCGCCACGGCGTTGTTATTCGGACCCTCCGCCCGGACGAAGCGGACGCCGCCTTCGCGGAGGAACTGGAAAAATTGTAAGGATTTCAAAACTTCAGTTTTGAAAGAGCAGCCATTGAAAAAAAAGTTGGGCCGGCCTCAAAACCCGGCCGGTTTTGGGAAAGCCCCGGTTTCCGGTTTTAAGCGGTCCGCACCGGCCGGCCTTTCCGGCTTGTTTTTGAACCCGAAATTTTCGGGATAGTTTCTGTGAGGTACTAGTTTGAAAAGATTTTTGCTGTTGATCTGTTTTGCCCTGGTGTTAAGCGGGGCCGTTTTTGCCGATCACCCGGATAACAAGGTGGGGGTGGGCCTCTTTGTGGGCGGCGGCTGGGCCGGTGTCGGGGGAGGGGTGTTTAACCCCGGCTTTAGTCTAAAGGTCCCCCGGCTGCCGCTTTTTTGGGGCCTCAACGCCTTTTTTGGCAGTATTACCGGCCTTAGCGTTTCGGCGGATTACTACCTGGTGGACCGGGATCTGGTTAAGGACGGTTCGTTTGATCTGGACTGGTTTCTGGGGATTGGCCTTTTTACCCACCTTTACTTTGGGAATCATTTTACCATGGCCCTGGGCGCGAGGCTCCCCATCGGCCTTTCCTGGCATATCAACCAGGCTTTTGAACTTTTTCTGGATGTGGCGCCCGGCATCGGCCTGAAATTCGATTCCCGGCCTTTTTACGGCGCCCTGGCCGTTGAATTGGGACTTAGGTTCTGGATTTAGGGTTAGGATCGTGGGGCTGAACCGGCGCTTTGCGCCTGTTTTCCTGTTTTTGCTGGTCAGCCTTGCCCAGGCCCGGGCCCAGGAAGAAAGGCCCTGGTGGTATATCCTGGAACGGGGGAAACTCCTCTTCCGCCAGGGGGATTATGGCAGCGCCCTCCTGGCCTTTGAAGACGCCCGCCGCCAGCGTTACACCCTGTACGCCGGAATGGAAAGGGATTTTATCAATTTTCTTTCCACCCCGGAGGTCCGCCGGATAGGGGATTCCCTGGACCTTCTGGAAACCTATATCAAAGACCGGGAACAAATGGCGGCGGCGGAGATCCTCGCGGAACTGTATTACCGCCTTCCCCGGGAGGCATACCGCAATTCCGCCGCCCTGGCCCTGGAAGAACTGGGAAAATTCAAGGAATACCCCGAGGCGGAGTATTGGATAGGGGAGGTCTACCGCCTTGAGGGGGAGCTGAATCTGGCCCTGGGACAGTACAGCAAGGCCCTGGCTGGCGGCGCCCTGCTGGAAGACCCCGCTTTGGAACTGGAACTCCTCTACAAAACAGCCGATCTTCACCGGATTCGCCAGGAACACAAGCGGATGGAAGAAACCCTGCTCAGAATCGTCAACGGAAACGACGCCCGGGGCCGGCCCTGGGACCCCCTGTGGTCGGGAAATGCCGGAAGTTCCGGACAGTTTGTCAGAAATTCCATGGCCCGGACTCTGGAAAACTCAGGCCCCGCCCGTTTTCTTGTCATGTACCGTTACAACAACGGAGCCGTGGAAAAGGCCCACCGGCTGTTGGGCCTTTATTACTACGCCTCAAGCCGCTACAACCTGGCGGAAGAACACCTCATGTTCGCCTTCCTCATCCAAAATTCCATCCTAATCGAAGAACTCCAGCGGCGCCGTTACGATTACATCTTTGAGTCCCTGGAAACCCTCATGGACAGCATGGATCGCCGGGAGGACCTGGCAAATTATATGACCCAGGTAGACTACTACCGCTGTACCTACTACCTGGGAAGCGCCCTCTACGGCATCGGCAAGGGAAGCCCCGCCAGGGAGCTCTGGAGCTTCCTGGGGGGCCGCGAGCAGATTGGAGAATGGCGCGGCAGGGCTTTAACCCAGCTTCAACGCCCCTCTCTGGAAGCCCTTATCGAGAATCCTTAGGGCGCATCCCCGGCTTTACCGGGGACCGGGCTTTTCGGGGCTCCGCTCCGCTCCGGCCTCCTCGCCCCTCCGGGGCTGCGGTGGCGCGCTTCGCGCCCCCTTCAATCCCTTGCGCGATAAAGGCAACCGTAGGTTGTATATTAGACCAATGTGGCTACGCATAGCGCCAATAATTTCCCAGTGTTGGACTAATGCGGCTTAGCTTTAGCTAAGCCAGGGCGCGCGCGGCCCAAACCGCAGGTTTGGGCTGGAACAAAAGCTGCAAAAACGTATGCATTTATCACAGCCGGCATCCTGCCGGCCGAAGGCCGAAGGCTGTATATTAGACCCGTGTGGAACCGCATAGCGCCATTGTATGCCCCCAATTTGAACTAATCCGCCTGTCCATCAGCCCCTTCGGGAATTTATTGCGGCTTCGCGCCTGTCCATAAGGGGGGGTAGTGGAGTAGACCGGACCGGGTGAAGCCCGGGAGGACTACGAAACGAGGGGGGGCCGGGATGAATAGCCGCGCCTTGGGGGGCCGGCCCCCGGCTTTCGGAAGCTCTGCGCCCCCCCCTTAGCTTGTAATAAAAGGTAAACGCCAGATTGACACAGGGCGCTTTTTTATAGTATTTTAGAGTGACGTGAGGCTGTTTTAAGATACCGGGCTTTGAAACCGGTTTAAATTTACATGCAAAACGGCAAGGAGACAGGAAAATGGCCCAGGCTAGTAAAAACTCCCGTACATCCAGCGCCACGCAGAAATTCTTTTGTTCCTGCGGGGGGGAAGTTAAGATGAAGACCCTTTTTGAAAACGGCAAGATAAAAAACATTGCCGAATGTGATAAGTGCAAGAGGGTGGAGCGCCGTCCTTCGGATTTTAAATAAACAACGGTTCGGGTAAACGTCCGTTTTGGCGGGCGTCCGTCCCATGGAGGGTTATCTTTTGGCAGGTAAGAGCAGTTCCGCGGAAAAGCGTCACCGGCAGAGTGAAGGCCGCCGGCTTCGGAATAAGTCGGCAAAGAGCGCGGTAAGGACCAGCGTTAAGAAATTTGTCCTTTTGGCCCAGAAAAAAGAGATGGGGGAGGCCGAAGCGGCTCTTAAGGATATGATCAAGAAGATCGACAGCGCCGCCGGAAAGGGTATTATCAAAAAAAACACCGCAGCCCGCAAAAAATCCCGGATGCAGCGGTTTTTCAATTCTATAAAAAACGCCCAATAATGAATCGCGGGCCGCGCCGCCGCGCCATGTCCCTAAAGACTGAAGCGCCGCGCTGTAAGCGGACGGAAAGCAAGATGTTGTGATGGCGGTTTCCAAATATACAAAAGCCGATATCGTTGATCTGGTATGCGAAAAGACCGGTACAACCCGGAAAGAGATACGGATCGTGGTGGATCTGTTTATCGGGGAGCTTAAAAAAGCTTTGGAGCGGAACCGGGTGATCGAGCTGAGGGGTTTCGGCACCTTTGAGATCAAGACCCGCAAGGGCCGGCCAAAGGCCCGGAATCCGAAAACCGGGAAATATGTGGAAGTTACTTCTCATAGTATCGCTGTCTTTAGGCCGGGACGGGATTTGAGGAAGGCCGTTTGGAATTTGACTCCCGCCGGGGCTGTTCCTGCCGGGGAGGGCTTCGATTCCCCGGCCGCCGGGTCCGGTGGAGACGCTGAAAAAATTGCCGGGAACGATGAATCCGCCTTTTAATTCATCCGCAAAGAACCTGCTGATCAACCTAACCCTGGCGGTGCTGGGGATGATCCTTTTTGCCCTTTCTTTTCCCAATGTGTTGGTGGAAAAGGGGCTGGCCCCGGCGGCCTGGACGGCCTGGATTCCGGTCTTTTTACTGGTAAACAGGGTTAGTCTTCCCGCATCGGCCCTTTGGGGGGTCCTCTATGGCTATGGGGCCTACAGCCTTTTCAATTACTGGCTGGGCGCGTTTCATCCCATGGCGGGTTTCATTATCAATAGCATCTATGTGGTGTACCTGGGCCTGACCTTCTTTTTCCTTAGGTTGGCGAAGATTCTCTTTCCCCGCCGTTTTTACCTGGTCCAGTGGTGCCTGTGGCTGGCCTATGAGTACCTGCGGACCCTTGGCTTCCTGGGTTATCCCTACGGAATATCCGGCTATTCCCAGTGGACCCTTATCCCCGTCATCCAGATCGCCAGTTTGGGGGGGGTATGGGCCGTGTCGGCCCTGATACTCTTCCCCGCGGCCGCCCTGGGCGCCGCCCTGCATAAGACCAGTGACTTTGGGTCCGTCCCCGGAGCCCTGGGGACTTTTTTCAAGCGGGAATGGCTTCCCGCCTGTCTGTGGCTGCTCTGTCTCTGTCTGGCCCTGGGTTATGGCATCGGTTCCCGGCAGGACTACAGCGCCGCCCCCCATGCCCGCCTGGCCCTGATTCAGCACAACACCGATCCCTGGCGGGGGGACATGGATGAGTACCGGCAGAATTTCCGGGTTTTAAGTCGTCTTTCCGGTGAAGCCCTGGCCTCGGAACCCAGGCCCGACGTGGTGGTGTGGTCGGAAACGGCCTTTGTCCCCCGGATCTACTGGCATAAAAGCTACCGGGATGATCAGGAATCCTGGGTCCTGGTCCGGGAACTTTTGGACTACCTTGGCGGACAGGATGTCCCCTTTGTCCTGGGAAACGATGACGCCCGCCTGGAAGGGGACGGGCAGGGGGGCTGGAACCGGGTAGACTACAACGCGGTGATGCTTTTTGAAGGGGCGGAGATCACCGGACTGTACCGTAAACTCCATCTGGTGCCCTTTACCGAGCATTTCCCCTACCGGCGGCAGTTCCCCGGAATTTACCAGGCCCTGGTCAAAGCGGATACCCATTTTTGGGAAAAGGGGAAGGAGGCCGCGGTTTTATCCGTCCCCCTTTCCCGTGACGGCGCCCCGGAGAATCTAAAATTTTCCACCCCCATTTGTTTTGAGGATACCTTTGGCTACCTAAGCCGGGAATTTGTGCGGAATGGGGCGGAACTTATCGTGAATCTCTCCAACGACGCCTGGTCCCGCAGCCTCCCCGCCCAGAATCAGCATCTGGGGATGGCGGTTTTCCGGGCCGTGGAGAACCGCCGTTCCATGGTCCGTTCCACCGCCTCCGGCCAGACCTGCGCGGTGGACCCCCGCGGCCGTGTTATTGCCCTGGCCCCCCCCTTTGCGGAGGCCTGGATTACCGCCGAGGTCCCCATCCTCTCCGGCGGGACCCTTTATACCGCCTATGGGGATTATTTAGGGAGGTTTTTTGTTATTATCTCCACAGTCCTGTTGATTTTAGGGCTGGGATCACGTATACTAGTTAAAATTACAAAATGAATTTACCGCAAATAAGGGAAACCGGAGTTAATCCGCCGGATAATTTTTTTTACCGGCTGTCCATCATCAAGCGGTTGAACTGTTGAACCAAGGAAGGAGTTAATGAATACCCGGAAGAAGATATTGATAGTTGATGACGAACAGCTTAACCTTGAATTCTTCGAGGTAATGCTTTCCAAACTTGGTTTTATTGTGGAAAAGGCCAATGACGGGGTGGAAGCCCTGGAAAAGGTAAAACGCTTCTTCCCCGATCTTATCCTTCTGGATAACATCATGCCCCGTATGTCGGGCTGGGAAGTGACCAAGGCCCTGAAGGGGGACACGAAATTCCGCGACATTCCCATTATCATGTTTTCCGCCCTGGATGATGTAAAGGATAAACTGGAAGGTTATGAATTGGGGGTGGAGGATTATATTACCAAACCCTTTAATTTTTCCGAGGTCCTTGCCCGGATCCGGGTGGTACTGCGGAACCGCGAACTTTTTGCCCAGATAGCGGTCCGGGAAAAGCGGCTGGGTTTGGCGGAAGGTTTAAGCGGGGAACTGAGAAACGGCTTATCCCGGCTGGCCCGGGGGCTTGATGCCCTGGATGAGCTTCTTGTAACCCTTCCCTCGTCCGGCGGGGTCCTGGAAAAGAGTGAGGCCGTGCGGAAGCAGATCGCGGAACTGGATACCCGGATAGAAAAAACCATACTGGACTGGGAGGAACTTAAAAAAACTGAAATTGGCCTTACGGAACTGGAAAGCCAGAACCGGGGTGACGAGTATGAAAAATAGGATTATCCGAAAATTTCAGTGGATTAAAAATATGATCGATACAGAGTTTAGAGTGTGACCATGGCGGAAGCTAAGAAAAAAGACAGTCCCGCCGAAGTGGTCCTGGGGGAAAGTACCAGTTTTGACGGGCTTCTCCGCTTCCGGGAAACCCTGCGAATCCGGGGAAAGTTCAAGGGCACTATCGAAGCGACCGGGGCCCTTATTGTTGACAAGGGCGCCGTGGTAGAGGCGGATCATATTTCCGTCACTTCCCTCACGGTCTCCGGTATGGTGCTTGGTGAAATACATGCCATCGACAAGGTTGATATGCTAAGCGGCGCGGAGGTCCGGGGGGATGTCACCGCCGCCCGGCTTCGTATTGCCGACGGGGTGCTGTTCGAAGGCCAGTGCAGCATGGCCGGAGCGGACAAGGAAGTGGAAATTTTCTCCCGCCCCGCCGGAGAGATCAAGGCGGAACTTCAGAGACTCCATGATCCGGGGAGAGAATAGCATAGGCTTCGGGGAAATGCCGGGCCCGCCTGAATCCGAAGGCCCCCCGGCGGCGGGGGAGTTTCTGGCCCGCTGCCTCACGGAAACCCTGGGCCGGCGGTCCCAGACCGTGGCCGCCGCCGAATCCTGTACCGCCGGCCTGGTAGCCGATCTTTTTGCCCGGATTCCCGGCGCTTCACGGGTATTTTGGGGTTCCCTTGTCACCTATACGGTGGACGCGAAGGTAAAGCTTCTGGGGCTTGACCGCCGGGAACTGGAACGAAACGGTCCGGTAAGCGGCGAGACTGTCCGCGCCATGGCGCTGGGGGCCCTGGAAAAAAGCGGGGCCGATTATGCCGTGGCGGTGACCGGTCTTGCCGGTCCCGGAGGAGACGGAACGGCGGTTCCGGTGGGCACCGTATGGATAGCCGTCGTGGACCGGGACCGGATTCCGGCGGCTTATATGTTTAACTTTACAGGTTTGCGGAATGAGATTCGGGAAAAGGCCGCCCTGGAGGCCCTGAAGATCTTATCAAAACATGCGGGAAGTAATGGATTTCCTTCTCCCGCCTAAAATCTAATAGGAGAATGGTTTGTTTATGGCAATTACAAGGAGAAGCGTAAAGGCAAAGGCAGCGGAACTTCCCCTGGAAGAAACGGTAAGCGCGGGCCGGAGAAAAAGAACGCCGGCGGCGGATACCGTTTCCGTTAAAGAAGACGATTTTTCTTCCTCCGGCGGTAATAGGGAAGAAGGGGGTCCCGTTTCCCCGGGGGCTTCGGCAAAGCTGGGTTCCGCCGAGGAAAACTGGATTTCCCCGGGGGAGGGGGAGGATAATCCGGGAGGCCGTGTTGTTGTCCGGGCCCGGCCCAAGCGGGCTGTTCCCGTCCGGGAATACCGGGACAGCCGGGTCCGGTCAAATTCCGGCGACACGTATGAAAACGGCGGGACTCCATCTTATGGGGACTATTCCCGCGCCCCCGGAGGGAGGGCGGAGGCTGAGGGAGGCTCTTCCCTCGCCGCCCTTCCGCCGGCGGGAAAACCGCCGCTTTTTCAGGAAACGGCGGCCCTGCCCAAAAGCCTTCCCCCCATGCCGGATCTCTACGGCAAGCCTGAACCCCGCGGCGATCAGGATAACGGGAAACCCCGGCTTTGCATTAACGAGCTTATCCGGCTTAACATGATGGACCTGCGGGATTTGGCGGCCTGTTACAACATATCCCACGAAGATATGGTGAACATGAAAAAGCAGGAGATCATTTTCTCCCTGCTCAAGGCCCATACCGAACGGGGCGGGGTTATTTATGCCTATGGTTCCCTGGAGATCCTTCCCGACAGCTACGGCTTCCTCAGAAGCCCGCAGAATTCCTATCTTCCCGGCCCGGATGACATCTACATCAGCCCCAGCCAGATACGGCTTTTTGCCTTAAAGACCGGGGATACCGTCTATGGCCAGATTCGCAGTCCCAAGGAACAGGAACGTTTCTTCGCCATGCTGCGGGTGGAAACGGTGAACTACGATGATCCCACGGTAGCCCAGAACCGTATTCCCTTTGACAATCTGACCCCCCTGTACCCCGACCGGAAGCTGAACCTGGAAACGATCACCGAGGGGATCAGTGAGCGGATCATTAACCTTTTCTGCCCCATAGGGAAGGGTCAGCGGGCCCTCATCGTCGCCCCTCCCCGGACGGGCAAGACCATCATGATGCAGAAGATCGCCAACGCGATAACCAAGAACCACCCCGAGGTGTACCTTATCGTACTCCTCATTGACGAGCGGCCCGAAGAGGTGACCGACATGGAGCGTACTGTCCGGGCGGAGGTGATTTCATCGACCTTTGACGAACAGGCGACCCGGAATGTGCAGGTAACCGAAATGGTACTGGAAAAGGCCAAGCGCCTGGTGGAGCATAAGAAGGACGTGGTGATCCTCCTGGACTCCATCACCCGGCTGGCCCGGGCATATAACCAGACGGTTCCCACCAGCGGGAAGATCCTTTCCGGCGGTGTGGACAGTAACGCCCTGCATAAACCCAAGCGGTTTTTCGGCGCCGCCCGGAATATCGAGGAAGGGGGAAGCCTGACGATCATTTCCACCGCCCTTATCGAGACCGGCAGCCGCATGGACGAGGTTATCTTTGAAGAATTCAAAGGTACGGGCAACCTGGAGATCGACCTGGATCGCCGCATCTCCGACCGCCGCCTTTTCCCGGCCATCAACATCAAAAAATCCGGGACCCGGAAAGAGGAACTCCTCCTTACTGAAGAAGAACTCCAGAAAATATGGATTCTCCGCAAGGTTATTAACCCCATGGATGACGTGGAGATCATCGAACTCCTGGTTGACAGGATGAAGAAAAGCAAGAATAATGAGGCCTTCCTGCGATCCATGAATACCACCGGAAGCGCCGGCGTGGATTAGGCGTCCTTAAACCCCTATGGGGAGTTGGACAAAACCGGAGGACCTGTTTATTATGAGAGATAAGATTCACCCCAGGTATGAGCTGACCAAGATTACCTGTGCCTGCGGAAATGTGATCGAGACCCGTTCCACCGTCAAAGATCTCAAGGTGGAAATTTGTTCCGCCTGTCATCCTTTTTTTACCGGTAAACAGAAACTGGTGGATACCGCCGGCCGCATCGAGCGTTTCCGCAGAAAGTACAACATCAAAGAATAGGGGCCTTTACGGATAGGCCCCCAGAATCTTCGGTGTCCGCAGCCGGGGGTTAAAAACGATGAGGCAGGGGATCTTGGCGGCGGCGGTGATAAGATGCCCCCGGACTTTCAGCATGGGTCCCTGTTCTTCCCAGTCCGTATATTCAATACCCCTTATTTCCCCCGGTTTAAGCCTGCTTTTGTCCGCGTTAGCCGGGGGGCTGTTTTCCCCGTAAAGGCCGGTGCGGTACAGCATGGCCAGGTAGCTTTCCTCATCGTAATAGGGCCGGACTGCGGCCTCGAATTGATCCTCCCCCTGGGCCAGGAGAAAGGCGGTATCCTGGCGGGCGAAGGCCTGGGCCAGTTCCGTCAGATAGGCCCGGGCCTCCGGGCTCATCTTTTCCCAGAGGGGGGCCTTCCCGTCCCCGGAGGCCCGGCTTTCCGGCTGTTTCGCCGGGGCCTTTTCCGGGGAACCTTCCGGGATTTGGCCTGTCCTGTTCCCCGGTCCGAAGCCGGCGCAGCCGGCGGCCAGGAGGCTTAAAAGCAGGAGCGCGGCGACCGGCGGCAGCGGTTTTTCCATGATTCTAGTATACCACGGCCTTTGTCCGCGGCGGGAAGCTAAAAATGAAGCAGGGCAGGGGCCTTCTCCCCTTGAAGTCCTCGTCCATAATGTTATCCCCCGGTTCTTCGATTCTAAGATTCCGGGGTTTTACCAGCCCTTCTATTTCTCCCCGTTCCAGGCGGAAACGATCCGTCCCCGCGCTGAACCAGAGCCGTCCCCCCCGGCCCAGGAGTTCCAGGCAGCGGGCTATGAGCCGGGGGTGATCCCGCCGGGTATCCAGAGTACCGGCCATCCTTTTGGAGTTGGAAAAAGCGGGGGGGTCCAGGATGATCAGGTCCCATTTCCGGCCTTCCTTTACGGCGTTTTCCAGGAAACGCGGGACATCGGCGCGGATAAAGCGGAAAGGTCCCCCCGTTCCCCTGCCCCCTGTCAGGCCGTTGAGGGTAAAATTTTGTTCCCCCCAATTCAGGTAGGTGTTGGAAATATCCACCGAATCCACCGAAGCCGCCCCGCCGGCGGCGGCGTAGACCGAAGAAGCGCAGGTATAGGCAAAAAGATTCAGCGTCCTCCTCCCCGCCGCTTCCTCCCCCAGCAGGGCGCGGATTCCGCGCCGGTCCGGGAAAAGCCCGGTATCCAGATAATCCGACAGGTTTACCCGGAATTTTAAGTTCCCCTCCGGGACGGCCAGTTCGTAAGTTCCCCTGGGGGAGTCGATTTTTTCATATTGCCCCTGCCGGCGGCGCAGGCGGCGGCGTTCCTTCATAAATATCCTTGTCCGGGGGATATCCAGGGCCGCCGCCATGACTTCTTCCATTGTGGCAAGCCAGGACGCTTCTTCGGCGGGGTCTTTTTCGTATGGCCGCCGGTAGACAGCCCCCGCCAGGGCCCCCATAAGCTCCCCTCCCGGGACGGCCTCTCCCCGGTAATAATCGAGAACCAGGGGAATTTCCGGTATATCCCGGTCGTAGAGTCTGTAAGCCCCAATTCCCTTCCGCCGGGCCCATTTGGCCAAATGTTTATACCGCTTTCGCAGCCGGTTACCCAGCATTTCCGCCTGTAATCCGGTTTTACCGTCCATGGCGTTCATAATACCATACGGTCCTCTTCATAATGAATCTCCGTGGAACAGGGCGGGTAAATCGCGCTTAGGGCGGAGTGTTAGGCCCCCCTTGAACAAAGCTAATTTCAAAACCGGCGTTTTAGGAAAGCCTCCGGCTGTATGCTTATCCCGCCCCGGACCAAGCGTGTTGCGCCAAATTTACAATATCCCGGCAAGGGATTACACTGGGGGGGCCCATGAAAGCGATAAAATTTTCCGGCCCCTTAAAGAAGCGCGCCGGAATAATACTTTTTCTCCTTGGCGTCCCGGTCCTGCTGGCGGCTTTTTTTTTAAGCCGTCCCCCGGCCCTGATCCTCAGCGACGCCGGCTTTGACGCCCTCTACGGTCCCGGACGGACCCTGTTCCGGCAGGCCGGGCTTTCGCTGCGGTTTTTCCGGCGGGTCAAACGGGTCCTTGTGGCGGAGGACGCAAACCCGGAGGCCACGGTTTTTGCCATAGAAGAGGGGGCGGCGGAACCCTGGGCCGTCCTGGGCCATGCCCGTTACCGGCGGGGCCTGGATTTGTATGCCCGGCAGTACCCGGATGTCCGGGTTGTCCTTATCCGGGAAGACGTTTTTCCCGATCCGGCTGAAAGCGCCTCCGGCCCGGAATCCGTTTTTATTGACACCCGCCTCAATTCCTGGCGGGCCGGCCGCTGCGCCGCCATGCTGGCCGGCGAGGGGAGGGGGCAGATCCTCGTTTTTCAGGACAGGCAGGATTTCCCGGTAAACCGGGAAGCCTTTCTGGCGGGCCTGCGGGAAGAAAACGAGGCTTTAATCCCCCTCTACCTAAGCAGCGCCGCCGATTATTCTTTCTGGGATGACGTCCGCTGTGTGGTCCTGGGGGGGCCGGGGGATCTCTACTTCAACCGGAACAGCGAGATTCCGGCCCTCCTTTTCACCTGGATGGACCCTGCCCTGAGCCCCGGCAGCGTCAAGATCACCGTCGATGATTCCCTGTGGGCCCTGGCTTCGGAGGCCCTCCGTTTTCCCGGCGGGGACTCCGGCGGATACCGGAGCCTTCCCGCGCGGTTTACCGTCCTCCGGGGGAGCTTAGGGGACAGGGAACTGGGGAAAAAACTGAAAAAAGCCCTCCGTCTTCAAATTCCCGCAAGCTTATTTCAGTAGATTTGACAAAACTACCGATAAGAACTATAATGATTCCGATCTTGGTTTTGTTGTTCATTAAATGGACATATTGAAACCCGGCCTTGCGGATAGGGCTTAGTAGATTGGGGAAAGGAGTAATTGGATGAAACAGGGCTGTTTCAGAGTTTTTTGTCTTCTTCTTTTGGCATTTACGGTGCTTATTCCCGGCTTTTCCGATGAACTTACCGTCACTTCCGAGGCATTTGTTATTGAATCCTTTGACGGGGATACCGCCCATGAATGGAGTATCGCGGGAAAGACCATTTCCCATGATTTTTCCTGGAAACTGGCGCCCGGTAAGTTTAGCGCCGAAGGTTACCCTAAACTCAATTCTGTGTCCGCCTGGCCCCAGGCTTTGTTTGGATTTAACCGCCAGGGAGACGATCACAGGGCCCTTGGTATTCTGGGTAATTTCGTGCGGGACGGCTACAACTGGATAGATATTTACCCGGTGGCCGCCAATGCCGATGGAGAAGAAGGGGCCTTTGAAATTCCCCTTCCCGGCCGGGTTCATTATCTGGATATGTGGATCTGGGGTTCCAACTATAACTACTATGTTGATGCCTATGTCCGGGATTATCAGGGAATTGTTCATGTCCTAAGGATGGGGGATATTGCCTATAAGGGCTGGAAGAACCTGCGGGTTTCCGTTCCCAGCAGTATCCGCCAGTCTAAACGGATATTGCCTAACTTTGCGGGGCTCCGTTTTGTTAAGTTCAGGCTATGGACCAGGCCGAATGAAATTTTGGGGGATTTTTACGTCTATCTGGATCATTTTAAGGTGTTAAGCGATACCTTTGAATCCTTTTACGACGGTGATGATTTGGCGGATCCTGAGCATGTGCAGGAAATCTGGTCTACGGCCAGTAATTAAGGAGGCCCTGTAAATGAAGCGCGTTTTTCTTTTTGTTTTAGTTTTTGCCTGTGCCTTCTCCCTCTTTGCCCAGGATAATATCGGTCAGCCGAATCCCGCGGAAATCGGTGTAACCGCCGCCAACCAGGAACAGTCCCTTAAGGAAATCTCTGTTGATAAGTTTGAGATGGACGGCTACTGGAATTCTCATATATCCCCGGATACCGGGTATACCGCCAGCAGGCTCTTCGCTTCCGCCGGCCCCCTGGCTAAAGAAGCGCTGGAGGAAGAAGAACAGTTTGCCATAGAAGAGAAATATGTCTTTGGTACGCGAATCGACTTTATCCACCGGGGCCATACGACGGTATATTTCCGGCCCCAGCGGCCTATCCCCATAGAGGGTATTACCAAGACTATCTCCCTGTGGGTAGCGGGCCGGAATTTTAACCACGATCTGTATATCCTGGTAAGGGATTATTTTGGCCGGGAATTTGAGCTTTTTGTTGGCCGTTTGAACTTTCCCGGCTGGAAGAAATTAACCGTAGCCATTCCCCCGCAGGCGGCGGACGGCAGGAACGGTATTGTCCAGCGTAATTACCATTATTTTAATAAAATGGGAATCATGGTTACCGGTCTTATGATCAAGGTTGATCCCACGGAAGCCTACGGCAGTTACTACGTGTATTTTGACGATATGAGGGCCTGGACGGATATTTTTACCGAAAATAACCGGGACGAGGACGATATGGTGGATTCCTGGTAGACGATTCGCTTCGAGATTACCGGAAAAGGGCGGTGGCTTGGGTCACCGCTTTTTTTTGTCCCCAGGGACCCGGCCCCGCAGCCGGTAGGTAAAGGCCCTCCCCTTCTTCCCCGTCCGTTCCACCACACCGATCTTGTTAAGCACATAGAGGGTCTTTCGCGCCAGTTCCGGGGAAATTTCCGCCCCCTCCGCCAGGGTCCCGGCGGTAAAATTCCGGGCAAGGGCCGGGGGAATGAAACGCCGGTAGTCCCCGGGCTTTTTCAGGATTATAGAATCGCGCCAGGCCGTCAGTTCCCTCCCGGCTATACTCGTTCCCCCCCGTCTCCAGGAACCTTTACCGTCCTGAATCCGTTTTTCCAGCGCGTCGATAAGGGCAAGTTCAATGGAAAGCCCCTTGAGCCGGGGGAGTTCCGGGGCGTAGAGCAGGCTGCGGAAAAGATCCCAGGGGCTGCCCCGGCGGGGACTCCTGCGCCTGCGGATCAATGTCCCGTCCGCGCCGTATGTTTCGATATATTTGATGACAATCACGGGGTAGACGATCCGCAGCGGCCCGGCGGCGGCCATTTTCTTCGCCTTTTCCCTGAGGGGGCCGAAACTCCCGGTTTGCACCTCGATAATTTCGCCGGTTTCTGTAATACCGTCGCAGACATAATCCCCCCATACCTGTTCGGTATGGCCCTCCGGTCCGGAATAACGGAATTTCAGGGCCCGGTGGAGGGCGCTTTCCCGCCGGGTTCCAATGTCAGAACCCGGGGTGGGCATAGGAGAGGAGTTCCTCGGCGCTCAGGAGTTCCAGATAGTGGAAAGTTTCGTTTCCCCCCCGGTTTTCACTTACCCGGATCTTGGCAACCCGGAAGGCGATCATCCGGTTGGTGGGAAGGGGCAGGTTAAGCCTGTGGCCGTTTATATCCACGATGCTGTTCAAAGAAAGCCGGGAGGGGATTTCCTGCATATCCCCTTCGGGGAAGACGACAAAATACTCATCCATGAACATGGCAAAAAATATTAGCGGTTTTATGACCGTTTGGACAAGCTTGCTTGGTCTTACCGGGTACTTGCCTTTGTTACTTGCTGGTTAAGGGGGGGGCGCAGGGGTTCCAAATACCGGGGTTCCGGTCCCCATGGCCTTGCGCTGTTCATCCCGGCCCCCCCTCGCTGCGAAGTCCTCGTGGCAAACCACAGGTTTGCCCCTGCGGTCTTCTCCGCTACCCCCCCTCGGCTAAAACCGGGGCGTATTTTCCAATTTGGCGTCAGTCACCTGTATGCCGGCCCGGTTTCCGCCATATTTGGGCCGGGGACACGCCCAAAATAGAATGATAAACCCCCTTTTATAGATTTATTCCGGTTCCGGGGATCATAAACGTTTGTATAGCCGAAAATAATATTTTTTATACTATTTATAATTTTTTCTAAGGAAACTTGTTGACGCAAATCTTATGTGGCTTAATAATAGCCGTAGTGGGGAATCATGGGTATTAAGTTAATTTCATGTGGAATTGTGGGATGAAGTGTGATACCGGTGGTTCCTATCCCAGTACCCTGGATGACAAGGGGAGGGTGAATATCCCCAAGTCCCTAAGGGGCGTATACAACGGGGAACTGGTGGTTACCATGGGGCTGCGGGCCTGCGCCCGGATCATGAAGGGCGAAGTTTGGGATCAGATCCGGGAACGGCTAACGGGGTCCAACGAGTTGACGGAAGATGAGCAGGAACTGGTGGAATTACAGCTTATCGCCCCGCGGATGATGATGGAAGTTGATCAGGCGGGCCGCATAGCCATTCCGCCGGTGATTCGGCGTTACGCGCGCTTAACTAAGAACTGTCTTATATTAAACCTGGAAAACCGGCTGGAGGTCTGGGATGAGGAACTGTACTTTGCCCACCTGGATGAAAACCGGGCTGCCATAAAGGAGGCCATAAGGAAAATGGGGTCCTTGAAGCTTTTCAAACTGGATACCTAGAGGGATTTGGGAGGGGAACTATCCGGCTATGGAAGCTTTGCATACTCCGGTGATGCTGGAAGAAGTCATAAGCTGCCTTGCCCCCCGCAAGGGGGGAGAATTGATGATAGACGCTACTCTGGGGGAGGGGGGCCATGCCTATGCTTTTCTTTCCCGCTTCCAGGATTTAAATATCATCGGCATTGATGCTGATCCCGCTATTCAAAACATTGCGAAAGAACGGCTTAGGGAATTTGGGGAACGAATCCGGTTTTATACCGGATGGGCCCAGGATTTTTTTGCCTCTTATCCCGAAGAACTCAAACGGCCGGATACAATTTTTATTGATTTGGGAATAAGCCGCTACCATTATGAAAAATCCGGCCGGGGCTTCAGCTTCCGTAAGGATGAAGCTTTGGACATGCGGCTCAACGGTGAATCCCGGCAGACCGCGGCGGATCTTATCAACCGGCTGGGGGAAAGGGAACTGGCGGATCTGTTCTATCAGAACGCGGAAGAACGGTATTCCCGCCGGATCGCCAGGGCCATAGTGGAAGGGCGGAAACGGGGGGCAATCCGTTCCAGCCGGGCCCTGGCGGAATTGGTGGAGGCGGCCGTACCCCCTTCTTACCGGAGGGGGCCGGTTCATCCCGCTACCAAGGTATTCCAGAGTTTACGGATTGCCGTAAATTCTGAACTTTCCCGCCTTAACGAGCTGTTGGAGGGAGCCCTGGGGGCGCTGGAACCGGGGGGAAGGCTTGGAATCATAAGCTTTCATAGTTTGGAGGACCGGATAGTTAAACATTTCTTCCGGCAAAGAAACAGGGACTGTAACAGTTCCCCGGAAGCACCGATAGGTAGATATGGGGAAAGCCGTGTTGTTCGTATTCTGCTTCCCAAGGGAATTACCCCGGGGAAGGCGGAAATACGGGGGAACGGGGCTTCCAGAAGCGCCCGGCTGCGGGCGGCGGAGAAAATTCGGGACGAGGTTGAACAATGATAACCACGATTTCAAATGGTCCGGGAACGATTTTTCGCACCCGAAGTGTACAGGGGGCCTTGTGATGAAACGGCGTTTTCTCGTGTATTTTATGAGCCTTAGCATACCGGTCTTACTGATCCTGGTTTCCTGGCAATCGGCCCGTTATTTGGACCTGGAGCGGGAAATAAGCTTAATTGAAAAAGAACAGGAAGAATGGGTAGAAAGCAATAACCGGCTTATCGCCGCCATCGCTATACTTTCATCATCGGAACGGATTGAACATATCTCCCGGAATCAGCTTGGCCTGGACCGGGTAAGACCGGAGGATGTTCTGCAGATCAGAATAGGCGGGGAAGAATTTTGACGCTGAGCATTGACCGGAACGGCCGGCCCCCGGAGAAAACCTGTTCTCCGGTACTTATGGGCTTTGACCGTCTCGGCGCCGCCGTCCGGGGCCGTTTTCTCGGGCGGAATTCCGGAGAGGGTTTTAGCTCGGTGTGTATCGATTCCCGGACGGTAAAACCCGGAGCCCTTTTTGTGGCCCTGGAGGGGAATGTCCAGGACGGGCATCTTTACGTGGAGTCCGCGTTTAAGGCCGGGGCCGTCTGCGCCCTGGTGGAAGCCTCGCGGCTGAAGCCCCTGGACTTGGAGGAGAAGGCCAAAGAACTCGGCGGCCTTCTTATCGTGGTGGAAAACAGCCTCCGGGCCTTGCAGGATGCCGCCGCCGCTTATTTGGACGGTTTTCCCGCTTTGCTGCGCGTTGGCATTTCCGGCTCATCGGGGAAAACCACCACCAAGGAGATCGCCGCGGCGATTTCCCGCAGGGAACTGCCCACCGTGATGAACCCCGTGAATCTGAATTCGGAAAGCGGCCTTCCCCTGGCGGTCTTCGAGGTCCGGGATTTTCACCGGGTGGGGATATTTGAACTTGGGATGAACCGGCCGGGGGAAATCGCCGAACTTGCCAGGGTCCTGCGTCCCCATATCGCCCTTATTACCAATGTGGGGCTTTCCCATATCGGAATGATAGGCAGCCGCCGGGGGATTGCCCTGGAAAAAAAGCAGATCTTCTCCTGTTTTGGGGAAGACTGTATTGCCCTGATTCCCGCCGCCGGTGAATTCAGCGGATTCCTGGCCGAGGGTTTGAAGGGAATTACGCGCTTTTACGGGCCCCAAAGCTTTGAAGAACTGGGGCCGGTCCGGGACCTGGGGCTTTCCGGGAGCGAGATTACCTGGGCGGGGGAAAAGGTTCTCTTTGCCCTGCCGGGAAAGCATAACCTGGAGGACGCCGTTGCGGCGATTGCCATAGCCCGGGAACTGGGAATCGGTAACCGGGCTATCAGGGAGGGGCTGGAATCGGTACGGCCCCTCTTTGGGCGCAGCGAAATTCTGGAAGGGGATATAACCGTAATCCAGGATTGTTACAATGCGAATCCTGAGTCCACCGCGGCGGCCATTAGTTTTTGTGACTCCCTGGAATATCCCGGACGGAAGGTCTATGTCCTGGGGTCCATGCTGGAGCTGGGGAACGATTCAGAGGCGGCCCACCGGGAACTGGGTTCCATCCTGAGCCGCTGCGCCGCGGATATGTTGTTCCTCTACGGTAAAGAAATGGAAGGGGCCGCGGCGGAACTGGAGAAGGCGGAGGCCGGGTACTTTCATACCAATAACATAGCAGAGCTTGCCTCTTCCCTGGAGGATTATGTTGAACCGGGGGATCTGGTACTGCTCAAAGGGTCCCGGGGCTGCGCCTTGGAACGGCTTAGTCCGGTATTCAGCGGTAAAGGTAAACCGGTATTCAGCGGTATGGAGGGGAAATGTTCTTAGAGTTTGTATACCCCCTGACCAAATATCAAACCGCCTTCAATGTTTTCATGTATCTGACCTTCCGGGGGGCCTATGCCGCCCTTACAACCCTGCTTATCGCCTATGTCTGCGGTCCTAAGATCATTGAAGCCCTGCGGAAACTCAAGGTAGGGCAGGCGGTAAGGACCGACGGCCCGGCGACCCACCTGGCAAAAACGGGGACTCCCACCATGGGGGGGATAATGATCATCCTCTCTATCCTGGTTTCCATGCTGTTCTGGCAGGATCTGCATAATAAAAAAGTTACCCTGGCGATTATCAGCCTTACCGCCTTTGGGTTTATTGGTTTTCTGGATGATTACCTGAAGGTGACCCGCCATAATTCCGGGGGGCTTCCGGCCTGGGCCAAGCTTACGGGGCAGTTTGTCGTGGCTACCGGGGTGGTATTGTATTTGTACTTTAACGGAGGAGAGGAGATAACGTATCTTTACCTGCCGTTTTTTAAGAAGCATATCGTTGATATGGGGGTCCTCTGGATACCCTTTGGGATTCTCCTGGTGGTGGGGGAGAGCAACGCGGTGAATTTCTCCGACGGCCTGGACGGGCTTTTGGCGGGATTACTGATCCTGGTGTTCATTGCCCTGTCTATTCTCTGTTACCTTAGCGGCAGATCGGATTATTCCGCCTACCTGGGGATACCTTACATCAAGGGCGGCGGGGAACTTACCGTGTTCTGCCTGGCGGCGGTGGGGGCCTGCATAGGCTTTCTATGGTATAACGCCTATCCGGCTGAGCTCTTCATGGGAGATGTGGGGAGTCTTTCCCTGGGGGGAGTGGTGGCCGTCATCTCCCTGATGATAAAAAAGGAGATTCTGGTTCTTATTATCGGCGGCGTGTTTGTACTGGAAATTGCCTCCGTGGTGATTCAGGTGCTTTCCTTCAAATTACGGAAAAAAAGGGTGTTCCGCATGGCCCCAATTCATCATGCCTTTGAATTGGCCGGCTGGGCGGAAAATAAAGTAGTAATCCGCTTCTGGATTTTGGGAGGGCTCTTTTCTATTATTGCCCTTTCAACTTTGAAGATTCAATAGGAGGGCCGGTGTACCACCAATTTGAAGCGGAAAGATCCCTCCGTCCCGCCGGGGTAAACTACCTTCTGGTAGCCAGCGTGTTTCTCCTTACGGGCATGGGGCTTGTTACCCTGTATTCTTCTTCCTATGCCTTTGCCAGCCGCTTTTATCGTAACGGCATGTATTTTATGATCGGCCAGCTAAGGGCGGGGGCTTTGGGAATAGTGCTTTTCTTTGTTTTTTCCCGGATAGATCTGGAGGTTTTGCGGAAACTGGTAAAACCCCTGGTTGTTTTCGCGGTTATTATCTGTATTCTTACTTTTATTCCCGGTATCGGGGATACCAGAAACGGGGCAAGCCGGTGGATTAAACTGCCGGGGGGTATTACTTTTCAGCCTTCGGAACTGGTGAAATTTATACTTCCCCTGTACCTGGCCCATATTTTTGATAAAAAGCAGGAGAGACTCGACGAATTTTCCGCTGCGGTACTGCCGCCGGTCCTGGTTACCGCCCTCTTTTTTATTATTATTTATCTGCAAAATAATTTTTCTACCGCTGTATTTATCGCCGTCAACGCCCTGTTCATATTTTTTCTGGCGGGGGTTAAGCTGCGCTACTTCTTTTCCGCCATTATCATGCTTCTGCCCCTGTCCAGCCTGCTTATTTTGACCAAGGAACACCGGCTGCGCCGCCTTATCAGCTTTGTTAAACCGGAATGGGAACCCCAGGGCGCCGGTTACCAGGTTGGTTCCAGCATCAGAACTATTGCCCTGGGAGGTTTTTGGGGGAAGGGTCTGGGACAGGGGACCAGGAAAATAGCCAGTATCCCCGAAGTACATTCGGATTTTATTTTTTCTTCTTTTGCGGAGGAGTCCGGTTTTTTGGGGGTTGTCCTGATTTTTGCGCTTTTTGGTATCTTTGCCTTTCTTTGCCTCCGGGGCGCCGCGCGAACATCCCTGTACCGCAAACTCCTGGCCTACGGTCTTTTAACTATGATTCTCTCCCAGGCCATGTTGAATATTGCCGTGGTATCCGGCTCCCTTCCCACCACAGGGCTTCCGCTTCCCTTTTTTTCCGCCGGCGGATCGTCCTTGTCCGTTACCCTGCTTATGGCGGGCTTAATTGTGAATATTTGCCGGGAGGATACGAATTACCAGGCTCGGGATATTCCCCGTTTTGAGGTCCGGGAGGATGCTTATGTCAGGTGAATTTATTTATTCTCCGGCTTCCCCCGGGGAGAAGGATCTGGTCCCCAGGGATGATGTTTTTGAAGTTTCCGTTCAGGAGGGGACGGAATTTGAGACAGGGGAAAGGCAAAAGGCCGCCGGTCTTGAGAAGGGTATCAAGGTACTTATCATCGCCGCCGCCTCCGTGCTGGTTTTAGAGCTTCTCTGGATCTTTGCTATCAGCCCCTGTATGCCCCTTTCCCGCCTGGAGATAAGCGGCTTCTCCGGCCTGGGCCGGGAAGAAATACTGCGCCGGGCCGGCATCGGGGAGAGGGCTTCCTATATTTCAATCAATCCCCGGTCCGTGGAGAAGAACCTGGAGGCCATTAGGGAAGTGGAATCCGTCCGGGTTACCAAACGTTTTCCCAATTCGGTAACGATTCTAATGGTTCCCCGGACGGCGGTGGCCATGGCCTTTGACAAAATAGAAGGGAGGCGGACGCCCTTGTACTTTGACCGCCACGGCGTTCTTTTTAAGGCCGGGTCCTCCCCTGCAGAAGTCCAGGCCCCCGGGCATCTTGTCCTGCCGGTAATTTCCGGCCTGCCCCTGGGAGAGGACAGAGTCCTGCCGGCCATATACCTGCCCCTTTTTACCAGCCTGGAGAGAATCCGCAGCGCGGAACCCCGGCTTTTACAGGTTATATCGGAAATTCGGGTGAACAGGAAACCCTTTGACGGCTTCGATTTGATACTCTACCCTGTTCACAGTCCTATACGGGTCCGGCTGGAACCCAACTTAAACGAAGAAACTCTTCGGTATGTGATGCTGATGCTTGATGTATTTGCGGAAAAGGAACAGGAAATCGAAGAAATCGATTTTCGGACCGAAACGGCTTCATATAAGTTAAAGGAGGCCTCCTCTGACTAACGAAAATATGGTTGTCGGCCTTGATATTGGTACGACGAAGGTTTGCGCGGTTATCGGTGAACGTAATGAAAAGGGAATTCTGGAAATCACCGGCCTGGGAATCTGTCCTTCCACGGGCATGAAGAAGGGAGTGGTGACGAATATCGAAGCCACCCTTCGATCCGTTACCACCGCTATCGAGGCGGCGGAAATGATGTGCGGTCGGGAAGTACATGGCTGCTGGACCGGCATAGGGGGAAGCCATATTGACGGCATCAATTCCCGGGGAGTAGTAACGGTGTCGGGGAAAAACCGGGAAACCCGGGAAATAGGTCCCGCCGATCTAAGCCGGGTGCTTCAGATAGCCCAGGAAGTGGTGATTCCCATGGACCGTCAGGTGCTGGAGGTTATTCCCCAAAGTTACATCGTGGATAACCAAAAGGGGATTCGTAATCCCCTGGATATGCTGGGGGTCCGCCTTGAGGCGGAGGTGCATATTATTACCTGTTCAAGTACCGGAGCGCAAAACCTTATTAACTGCGTGAACCGCGCCGGTTTCCACGCCCAGTTGATACTTCAATCCCTGGCCGCCGGCCGTTCCGTGCTTACCGAGGAAGAGAAGGACATGGGGGTAGCCCTGGTTGACCTGGGAGGGGGAACCACGGAAATGCTGGTGTATTCCGAGGGGGCCCCCTATTCTACCACCAGTATTCCCGCGGGAACGGAACTGGTTACCAGGGATATATCAATTATCAAGGGCATTTCTTTTGAAAATGCGGAGAAGATAAAGATCGCCGCCGGATGCTGCTGGGAGAGTCTTTTAGAGGGGGAGGATGTGATCATCCCCGGCATCGGGGGCCGTCCTACGATTCCCATACCCCGCAAGCATGTTCTGGAGATCATCCGGCCCCGGATGGAAGAGATCTACCGGATGGTGAAAGAAAAGCTGGACAAGCTGGCCCTGGCCCGTCCCCTGGGAGCGGGAATTGTTTTGACGGGGGGCGGGGCCATGCTTTCCGGGGCCGCGGAACTGGCTTCCTATATTTTTAAGATGCCCGTCCGGGTGGGGAATCCCCTGCCCCTGCCGGGACTTGCGGAGGAATACTGTAATCCGGTCTATGCCACCGCCATAGGGCTGGCCCTGGAGGGAAATGACCGGGAAACCGGGGGAGGGGATGAACGGGGAGGGGAAAAATCCGGTGGAGGAAAAGGAGGAGATTTTTTACGTATTGGAAAACTGGTGGACTGGCTTAAAAAAGAATTTTTTTAGCCGGTCCGTATTTGGGAGGGGAACTGTGGAAAAGGGTAACGGTGTTTCTTACTGTCCGGCGGCGCTTCCGCCGGGGCGGGGAATATCGTTTATAAGGGACGGCGGTTTTAGAAAGTTTTATGCGTGAAACTCGATAAACCGCGGAAGAACGAAGGCTGTTCGTAAAGCCTGCCCTGGTTTTGCAAACGGCTCAGCATTGAGGCGAAAAAAAGGTTTGGGAGGTCGAAGATGCACATTGTGGTTGATGATGAAGACAAGGCGGTGCCGGCGCTGATTAAGGTAATCGGTATAGGCGGGGCCGGTACCAACGCGGTGAACTGGAT
>JAIRNB010000260.1 GCA_031258265.1 Treponema sp.
TATAGGGAGACAAATATGGAAATACGCAGGCTTAACCCGGAAGAAATTCCCCAGGTCCACCGGATAGAGACCGTGGTGTACAACGGCCGCCGGGATTACTCAAAGGAAGAGGCGGCGGACCCCCTGGCCCATCCCGCCCATTGGCACTGGGGAGCCTTCCAGAACGGAAAGATGCTTAGTTCCATGCTGGAAATACCGTTCCTTATGCGTTTTGACGGTTCCAGTGTTCCCATGTCGGGGATCGGGGGAGTGGGTACCCTGCCGGAAGCCCGGAACAGCGGCTGCGTTCCGGCTCTTTTTGCAAAATTCCTCCCGGAAGCCCATGAACAGGGGGTAGTTTTCTCCAATCTAACCCCGTTTTCCCATGCCTATTACCGGAGATTCGGCTACGAACTGGCCTGCGCCCGCAACGAGATTACTGTCCCCACAAAAGAATTCTCCCGCCTTAAAACCGGGGGCGCCTTTACCCAGATTTTTCCGGGCGGCGACAGCTCCGCCCTGGCGGAAATCCACAGCGCCTATATCGCGGACCTTAACCACGGTATTTGCCGGGATTATTGGCCCGATAACCGGGCCTGGCGCATCTTTACAAAGGAGGACCCCTACAGCACCGGAACTTTTACCTACTTGTGGCGGGATCAGGACGGCAAAGGCCGCTCCTATATCAAATACCAGGACCAGCTATCCGGGGACGAACATATTATGGCGGCGCTGGAATTGGCTTTTACGGACCGGGAGGCCCTCTACGGAATCCTGGGAATAGTGAAGGGCCTGGCGACCCAATTCAGGAAATTCAAATGGCCCATGCCCACCTTTCTGGACCCCACGGATCTTGTGGACAGCCTCTGGGACCTGAACCAGCGCATCGTACCCCGGGACATGACCCGGATTATCAACGTGAAACGGGCCCTGGAACTGATGCGCCGCCCCGGGGGGGAGGGCGGCTACACCCTGGAAATCCCGGAAGACCCGTACATCGACGCTAACCGGGGCCGCTGGCGGGTGGAATTCGGAGCCGGGGAAAGCCGGGTTTCCGCCGTCACCACGGAACCGGACCTGCTCTGCGACATTCCCACCTTGAGCCAACTGGTCACGGGCTACCGGAGCCTGGAAAACCTTCTTCGCACCCGGAGAACCGGCCTGGAACTCCTTTCCAACCGGGAAACCCTGGACCGGGTTTTTACCTTACGGCCCCAGCATGTTACCGAATACTTTTAATACCATGTATCAAGTTTTATATTGGGCGCATCCCCGCCCTTGTCTTTACAAGGGCGGGGACCGGGCTTTTCGGGGTTCCGCTTACGCTCCATTCCCTGCGCGCATGGGAACGCTCATTGAACGCCGTCAGGACCCAGGCTGGTGAGCCTCGGCGGAGCAGGTTCCACCCCTGTGTGCGCGGGAACGCGCCGCCCCTTCGGGCCGGCGCGCCCCTACAATCCCTTGCGCGTATTCCGTATTGTTACCTAATCCTGAGCTGCGGGGGAATTCTTCCGCCGTATGAATTTATATGAGGCTCTTTCAAAACTTCAGTTTTGAAAGAGCAACCATTAAAAAAAGCAGTTTTGTAGGCCGTAGGCCGAAAAACTGCAAGAGCTTCGGCAAAACCAACCGGGTTTTGCAAAAAGCTCGTATTTCAACCAGAATACTTACCGGACAAAGCTATGAATATTTCTTTACTTTACGCTTCAATCCGGGCCTGCGCCAGGCCTAGTTTTTCCCGTTCAGGGGGTCCGGGGGGGCAGAACGTCAACAAGGTAAACACCCAAGTATGCCTGCGCCTGCGGATTGGCGATTTAGAGGGGCTTTCGGAAGCGGAAACCGCAAGACTCCGGGAGACCCTGGCCCCCCGCATCAGCGGGGAAGATGAAATTATCGTCAAATCCGGCGAAGAACGATCCCGGCGGATCAACCTGGAACGGGCCTATGCCCGGCTTGAATCCCTTATCAACATGGGCGCCCGCCTCCCCAAGCGCCGCCGCCCTACCAAACCCGGCCACGGGGCCCGGGAAAACCGTCTCCAGACAAAACGCCGGCAGGGCCAAAAAAAAACGGACCGGAATTTCCGGTCCGACGAATGAGCTTTGCCGCATTGTGCGCCCTGCGGCAAAGTTTTTCATTACCATTGTTTCACGTGAAACAATGGACTTGTTCAAGAACCCGGCAGCCGGTACACTAAAACCGCGTCTTCTCCCCTGTCATTTTTAGTATAAAGCTCCAACGCCCCGTCACTAATATTCCAGCGATAGACCCTTTCCAAGTACCCGAAGTAATCCCGTTCCGTAAGCCCTTCCGGTTCTCTGAAGGGAGCCATAAGGGTTGTTGCTCCCGGTTTTATACCGAGGCTTTGGTCCCGGCCTTGCTCAAACGACGCCCGGAAAATATTTGGGGCTCCGCGGCCAAAGACCATGCCGTCTTGAAATTCCAGAGTATAGACACCGGTAAATTCCGGATCTATCGGGTCCCGGCTAAAACCAATGCCGGTTCCGCCCCGGAGTTCCACAAGATGCCATTCCTTTCCCATAACTGTTTCAAAACCAGGGACCCCGGTTTTGACAACACCGGGAGTCCCCATACAGGCGCTCAACAAAACACCCAGGGAAATCATGACAAAGGAGGCGCCGATTCTCACGCATTTACCGCCTTTTTTAATTCCTCCGCCTTGCCGGTATTTTCCCAGGAAAATTCGGCCCGGCCAAAATGCCCATAGGAAGCCGTCTTACGGTAAATGGGGCGGCGCAGATCCAGGGCCTTGATAATTCCCGCGGGGGTAAGATCAAAGATTCGCTTGATCGCTTCCTCGATCCGCTGTTCCGGGACCACGGCGGTACCAAAGGTGTCTATCATTATGGATACGGGGAAAGGTACGCCGATAGCATAGGCCAGTTCCACCTCGCAGCGTTCCGCAAGTCCGGCGGCCACTACATTTTTTGCAACATGGCGGGCGGCATAGGCCGCGGAACGATCCACCTTGGTGGGATCTTTACCGGAAAACGCGCCGCCTCCGTGCCGTCCCATACCTCCATAGGTATCTACGATTATCTTACGGCCCGTAAGTCCCGTATCCCCGAAGGGTCCGCCCACTACAAAACGGCCTGTGGGATTGATATAATACTTGGTCTTACCGTCCAGGAGGCCCGTCGGTTCCAATACCGGCTTTATGATCTCCTCGATGATTCCCGATTCAATATCTTTATAAGAAACATCGGGATCATGTTGATGGGAAACAACCACGGCATCCAGCCGGACAGGTTTATAGCCTTCGTATTCCACAGTTACCTGGCTTTTAGCATCGGGCCGCAGCCATTTGATAATGTTCTTCTTCCGCATTTCCGTAGCCTTAATCAGAATCTTATGGGCCAGGCTAATGGGAAGGGGCATTAACTCCGGGGTTTCGTTACAGGCAAAGCCAAACATCATACCCTGATCCCCCGCGCCCTGCTGGCCCTTGTACTGTTCCAGCCCTGCGCCGGAAACCCCCTGGCTAATATCGGGGGATTGGCTGTGGATCATGTCCAATACCGCCATGGAATGGCAGTCCAGGCCGTAACTGGGATCGGTGTACCCAATTTCCCCGGCCACATCCCGGACCACCTTCTGAAAATCCACAAAGGTACTGGTTGTTATTTCCCCGCCGATGAGGACCAGTGACGTGGACGCGAAGGTCTCGCAGGCCACCCTGCTTTGGGGGTCATCCTTAATACAGGTGTCCAGTATAGCGTCTGAAATCTGATCGCAAAGCTTATCCGGGTGGCCTTCCCCCACCGATTCAGAGGTAAAAAAATATCTCCGTTCCATAACCATTCTCCTATAGTTTTTTTGATATGCCGATCCATTATTCATGTTGATAAACAAAAAAACAACACCGGCCTATAAAGGCCGGTGTCCCTGGCAGCCTGTTACAATGTGAATTTTTTGCCCAGACAGGTATTACAAAGCGTTATACAGCCTGGTTATGCCGCTGTAAATCTCCTGGCTCTGGATCCCGGTCTTATCAACATAGAAATCCGCCACGCTTTTAAGCAGGCTTTTCAGATTACCCCGGGCTTCGGTGTTGTTCAGATTCTCCTGAAGACTGGGGATTGTAAGACGCATGCCCACTTCAATCAAATCAGGGTTCAAAATTTCCGTACTACCTTTAGAAGCCGCAATGATAAGGGGGAAATAGTAAGGATTATCGCCGGTCCCATAGTGTTGCCGGGCAATCCTTGTAAGGGTATCGCCTTTCACCACCGTGTAAGACTTGGCCCCGGTCAGGATAATACCGCTTTCGTGCTGTTCATAAATATCAGACAGGATTTGCGCCTCTTTAGATTCCACAGACGGGGAAGATGCGGCGGTTTGTTTGCCGGCGGTGTTCCCCGTACTTTGACAGGAAAAAACCAGTAATACCGCCAATATTCCCGCCAGCTCCGATATAGTTTTTCTCATTCATTTCTCCTCCCACCATTATAGAACAAGAAAACCGGCCTTTCAAACGAAACATACGGGTCTAATCGAAGCTCATGCCCACCACCTGGTCAACCGGCAGGGAAAAAATGATACCCCCGGCCTTGGTAGCGATGCCGCAGGCTTCACTTACCGCCTGCATGATAGAGACCTTCTTTTCCCGGCTGGAAAGGATCAGAACCATTTCCTTTTCATCCTGGACGGAGACTCCAAAAAACTTAACCGGCCCGGAATGGGCAAGACCACGGGCGTTGATTACAGTACCGCCGGAAGCGCCCGCCTCCCGGGCGGCGGTCATAAATTCATCGCTGTAACCCTGGTTAATGATAGACACGATAAGATCGTTATTGATCTCGCTTTTCATGGGTTCTCCTCCCTGTCCCTGTCTGGCGATGGATTCGTCTTCACCGGAGGGTATTATTTTTTCATTTTTCAGGATGCTTTCTTTAAAGACCTGGAGAATAGGCGTGTTGATTCCGGAAAGGGGGATCGAAAAGGCAATCCCCGCCCCCGGACTGCGGCGGCCTACCTTTTGGCGGACCTCTTTTAACAAGACCGGCGCCAGAATTTCCTGCTCAAGACAGATTACCACCGCCTTGGCGCTGGCCCCCAGGCCCAGGAGATCCAATATTTCGGAACTTGCGGTTCCCTGGCCTTTGCTGATGAAATGGAAACGCACATGCTCTTCCTCAAAGACCTGGCTTAAAAGATGCGCTTTGTTCCAGTCAATAATAAAAATCACCAATTTTAACCGCGGGGGGACCTTGGGACCCGGCGTGGGGGACTCGGCCCCCCGCAGCCGGGGAAGTTTAATGAGCTTGCCAAGGGCTATGCCGGGCCACTTAAAAAACCCAGTTTTCTTTTCAGCCATTGAAGGACACCTCGTCAAACAGCGTAACCGCCCTTAATTCTTCCGGGCTAAGGCTTGGTATCTCCGCCTTCTCCACCCCTTTCATCTTGTGGCCATAGACCAGGCCAAGAAGCTGGATGATGATGAGGGGGGTCATGGCAACCATAGCTACAATACCGAAGGCGTCGGTCATAAGGTCCCCTCCGGTCCCCTCGGTAGCGCCCATGGCAAGGGGAAGGAGAAAGGTGCTGGTCATGGGGCCGGAACAGACCCCCCCGGAGTCAAAGGCAATACCGGTGAATATTTTGGGCACAAAGAAGGTAAGGATCAGGGCAAAGGCATAACCGGGAATAAGAAACCACATAAGATGAATCCCCGTAAGGATGCGGACCATGGTAATTGCCAGGGCTATCGCCATACCGATAGCCAAACCCCGGTTCATTACCTTTTGGGTGATAGCCCCGGAGGAAATATCCTCTACCTGTTTATTCAGCACATGGACGGCCGGTTCAGCGGAAACAATAAAGTACCCTATTACCATACTTAGGGGCACCAGAATCCATTTTAAAGGGGTGGCGGCGATTTCAGAACCCAGGAACTGGCCCACCGGGATAAACCCCACGTTTACTCCGGTAAGAAACATTACCAATCCTATGAAAGTGTAGACGAATCCCACGGCGATACGGCCAATCTGGTGTTTTTTATAGCGCCGGGAAATAATCTGGAAAACAATGAAAAAGACAACAATGGCCCCCATGGCAAAGAGTACTTCCCGGGTATAATGGGGTAACTGCAGGGCAAAACTTTCCACCACATCCCGACTGGTTTCCACATGGGGAACCACATGGGGTTCCACCGTTGCCCCCTGGGGGTTAAAGAACATTCCCATAAGGAGAACCGTTATGATGGGGCCAACGCTGCATAAAGAAACCAGGCCGAAGCTGTCGTTTTGGGAGTTCCGGTCACTGCGGATGGAGGCTACCCCGACCCCCATGGCCAGGATAAAGGGGACCGTCATCGGCCCGGTGGTAACCCCTCCGGAATCGAAGGCCACGGGGATAAAGTTACCGGGGGCAAAATAGGAAACGATAAATACCGCCAGGTAAAAGACGATTAAGAGGGCGGAAAGGGGTATTTTAAGAAGGGTACGGAGGACCGCCAGGACCAGAAAAAAACCCACTCCCCCCGCGACCGTGACAATCAGAGTCGTGGAGGGCACGGCGGGCACTTGCCGGGCCAGAACCTGGAGGTCCGGTTCAGCAATAGTGATAATAAAGCCCATTACAAAACTAACCAGAAGGGCGATAACGATGTTCGATGACCGGGTTAGCTGAATACCGATGCCCTCCCCCATGGGCATCATGGCCATATCGGCCCCCAGGGTAAAAAAACCCATCCCAATGATAAGCAGGGCGGCCCCCCCCATGAACTCCAGAATGGTTCCCGCGGGCATGGGAACCAGAATAACGCTGGCAATAAGGACAATGGCGGTAATGGGAAGAACCGATGAGAAGGCTTCCATTATCTTTTCTTTTAAGATTTTGTTCATCGAAAATTCCCTTTCAACTATAACCAATTACCCTGTCTTTGCAAACAGGAGGAAGGCATAGGAAATATTTCCGTTTTTCCTGCATGATTCGACATATATGTATTATACTTTTGAAGACTGCGGATATTTTATAAAAAGAACCGTGGAAACGGGAGGTGATCGAGATGGCACAGAAAAAACAAACCGGAAAAGAAGTAAAAAACCCCGCGCCCGCAGCCGTTACCACCGCCGTGCCGGACAAGGCGGAGGCTGTTCCACCGCGGAAGGGTAAAAATACAACAGAACAGCGGCTGATCGGCGTGGTGGTTCCCATCGGCGCTTTAAGGGGAAAGGGGAGCCTGGGTGTCGGGGAATTTCCCGATTTGGAGGAATTCGCCCAGCTCTGTAAAAAAATGGGCCTGGGACTCATCCAGATCCTGCCGATCAACGACACGGGATACTGGAGTTCGCCTTACTTTAGCTTAACCGCCTTTGCCCTGAACCCTATCTATTTGAGAATCGAATCCCTGGATGAGTTTGCCCAAGCGGAGAAAAGTGTAAAAGAAAAAATCGGCGCCTACGGTAGAAAATTTGGGGGGGAAACCCGTTTCCCCTATGAGCCGGTCCTCCGGGCCAAAATGGAAATTCTCCGGGAAATTTACAATGCCTCCAAGGCGGACATTATCCAAAAAGCCGCCCCCGGGGGGAGCCTGGCCAAATGGCAGGAAGAAAATCCCTGGGTTAGAGAATACGCCGTGTACCACCGGCTAAAGGAAGCAAATGCCGAAAAAAGTTGGCAGGAATGGGAGAGCTGCCGGACCGTAAGCCAAAAAGACATTGAAAATATGTGGGAAGACCCAAAATTCAGGGACAGCCAGCTTTTTTGGGTTTGGCTGCAGGAAGCCCTGGACCGCCAGTTCAGCGCCGCCGCGAAGGCCGTTACCAAACTGGGGCTGATCCTGGAGGGGGACATCCCCATCCTGATGAACGAAGATTCTTGTGATGTCTGGGCCCACCCTGAATATTTCCACATGGATCTTTCCGCCGGGGCGCCGCCGGATATGTACAGCCCGGAGGGGCAAAACTGGGGTTTCCCCCTTCACAACTGGGAAGCCCAATCGAAAGATGATTATGCCTGGTGGAAACGCCGGCTTAAGGCGGCGGAGAAATATTACGGTGCCTACCGTATCGACCATGTGCTGGGCTTTTTTCGTATATGGGCGACGGGCCGCCCGGAAAACACCTCCACCCTGGGCCGGTATTTCCCCTACATTCCGGTAACGGAGGATGACCTGCGGGACCTGGGTTTTGACACGGGACGGATTCGCTGGGTTTCCCAGCCCCACATCCCCACCGGGGAGGTCTGGGATAACCTGCGGGGTATTCTCAATAGCTGGGGGAATATGGATTCCGGTTCGATTGCCCCGGAGGCCGAGCGGATATTCTCCCAGGTTCTGGATCGAATAGGATCGGAAGAACTCTGGCTGTTTAAGGATTGCATCCAGGGTGAACGGGATATTGACGCCCTGGGTTTCCACCAGGTGGCGCAGAAATACCTGTATAAAGCCTGGCATAACCGGCTTTTCTATGAATACGAAAAGGGCCGGTATTTCCCGTCGTGGTTTTACAGGGAAAGCCGGGCCTATGAATCCCTCTCCGAAGACGAGCGGAATAAACTGGAAGTCCTGCTGGAAAAACGAAAGATGGACTCGGAAAAAATATGGGAAGAGCGGGGTAAACATCTTCTTTCCATGCTTTCCGCTTCCTCCGCCATGCTGCCTTGCGCGGAAGATCTGGGAGCCGTGCCGGACTGTGTGCCCCGGGTCCTTGCCGGCCTGAAAATCCTGGGACTGCGGGTAGTCCGCTGGTACCGGGAATGGGATAAGCCGGGACAGCCCTATATCCCCTTTGACGAATACCCTGAACTTTCGGTCTGTACCCCGGCGGTCCACGACAGCTCCACCGTCCGGGACTGGTGGGACAACGAGGCGGATCAAAAGGCCTTCTGCAGTTTTATCGGGGTGCCTTCCCTGCCCAAGGTGTATAACCCCGGGACCGCGAAGATCATTTTACAGAAAATCGCGGCGGCGGCCTCCCGGTTCAGGGTTTTTCAGGTACAGGACCTACTCCACCTTTCCCCCCACTGGTATGCCCCGGACCCGGCCAGCGAGCGGATCAACGTACCCGGCACTTACAACGAATTTGACTGGACCTACCGGCTTCCCGCTTCCATAGCGGAAATTACCGCCGATACGGACCTGATTAACGCGGTAAAGGACCTGGCCGCGGTAAAGCCGAAGTAAAACCGGAATTTCCGGTCAAAGCCCCGCCGCGATCAGGTCCATTCATCAATCGTCTTTTGGGTTTTGCGCCAGGGGCCGGCGATTTCGGCGCCCATGTTTTTACAAAAACGGCAGAGCGGTATGGGACTGTTCAGGAAATCGACAATTTCCCGCATGGATTTTGCCTTGTAAATATCAATCGAGTCATCATCCGTCACCGGAATATTCTGATTGAAATATTTGTTAAAATGCCGCATACAAAACACAAAACTACAGGTTGCCAG
>JAIRNB010000305.1 GCA_031258265.1 Treponema sp.
CGGTTTCACCCCTCCCCCGCCGCAGTTCCGCCATGGCCTGTAAGATAAGGGGCAGATCCGCCCAGCGGGAAAATTTCCGGCCCCGGGGGGGCTGGTACGGGGCATCGGTTTCCGTAAGAAGCCGTTCCACAGGGAAGGAAGCGCAGCAACGCCGGGCTTCCTTGTGATTTAGTAAAATTACCGCGCCAAATGAAAAATAGGCGTTAATGCCCCTGCGGAGAAGGGCCTCCCCCTCCCCCATAGTCCCCGGCCAGGAGTGAAAAACAAGCGCGGGGACCTTTCTAAGCTCCCCGGAGCGGGCAAAGATCTTGTGCATGGCCCGGCGGACGTGGATCACCAGGGGAAGGCCGTATTTCACCGCCGTTTCCAGGTGGCAGGCAAATAGTTCATCCTGTAGTTTTTCTGTTTCCCGGAAGCTCGAATCGTAAAGATCAAAACCCGTCTCCCCCAGCGCCGGGAGCCTCCCCCCGGCGGCCAGTTTTTCAAGCAGTTCCAGGAGAGGCTTAAAACGCCCCGGATTATCCCCCGGACAAGGCATCTGGGGATGTACGGCGAAGCAGGGCAAGACCGGCGGCGCCCCCTCCGCCAGGGCCCTTTGGGAAAGCCCCTCATGAAAGAGGAATTCCGCTTCCGTAGTGGAACTGGCGGCGCAGATTACCCCCAGACCCCGGCGTTCTTCCTCCGAGGAGGGAAGCCGTTCCGCCAGGGACAGGGGGTGGCAATGGGCGTCGGTCAACGGTTATAGGCGAACCGTTTACCCGCCATGGCGGACCATGCTTCATCGCAGGCGGCGGCGGCCTCCGGCGCCAGGACGCTGCTCTCCAGGGCGGCTATGTTCTGCTTGATCTGTTCCAGCCTGCTTACCCCGCTTATCAGGGTATTCACGGAAAGCCGGTTGATGCACCAGCGCAGGGCAAGCTCCAAAAGGCTTAGGCCCTGTCCCTTGGCAATGGCCTCGAATTTCTCCAGCACGGCAAAATTCGCCTCCGACCAGTAACGGTCCACATAGTTTTTCTGATTGGCAAAACGGGTATTGATCCCCAGGTCCCGGTTCCTGTATTTCCCCGTAAGGAAGCCCCCCGCGACGGGGTTATACACCGCCATTCCCATACCATGGGCCGCCAGACAGGGTAAAAGTTCCTGTTCCACATCCCGCAGGAGCAGGTTGTAGATATTCTGCGAAATAACCGGTTTCACGAAACCTTTTAGTTCGCAGAGTCCCAGGATGTCGGCAATCTGCCAGGAAGCGAAATTGCTTACCCCCAGATAGCGAACCTTGCCGGAACGTACAAGGCAGGACAGGGTGTCCAGGGTTTCCTCCAGGGAAGTTTCATAATCCGGGGCGTGCATATAATAAATGTCGATATAACCGGTGCCCAGCCGCCGGAGACTCCCCTCGATGGATTCCACAATATGCCGGCGGTTCAAACCCCGGTTATTAAGCTTATCCCCAAAGGGGTAAAAAACCTTGGTGGCCAGGATAATATCATCCCGCCGGCCTTTAAGGGCCCTACCCACGATCCGTTCACTCTCTCCGGCATTGTAGACATCCGCCGTATCCCAAAAGTTAAGCCCCCTCTCATAACAGTAGTCCATGATCGAAAGAGCTTCGGCCTCAGCGGTTTGGCCGCCAAACATCATGGTCCCCAGGCTCAATTTTGACACCTTTAGCCCGGTGCCGGGTAAATTATTATACTCCATGCCGGCCTCCCCTATTTTGCGATCCGGTAAATTTCCACCACATCCTGCCAGCGGAGCTTTTTAAGGCCCCCCAGGGGGATCTCATCACGGCCATAGGCTACACTTGTCGCCTTTTTCGCCATGATCTCAAAGTTCTTTTCCTCGATTCCCATTTCGGTAAGGCTGGAGGGAAGGCCGATGGCCTTAAAGAACAAAGACAGTTTTTCTATTCCCGCCAGGACAATGGCTTCCGGTTCCCGGAAACTCCCGTCGACTCCCATCACCTTAACGGCAAACTGGACAAACATATTGATATTGGTCTTGTAGACATACTTCATCCAGGCGGGGGTAAGAACCGCCAGCCCCGCCCCGTGGGCCACATCGTAGATAGCGGAAAGCTCGTGTTCCATGCCGTGACAGCCCCAGTCCTGCGCCCGGCCCAGGCCCAAAAGATCGTTGTGGGCAACAGTACCGCCAAAACCAACCTGACACCAGGCGTCGTAATTCCGGGGGTCCTCGTAAACCAGGAGGGCGTTCTTCATGATCGTCCGCAGAGTTGTTTCACAGAGTCCGTCGGTCAGTTCCGATTGGTTGGTGTTGGTAAAGTACCGCTCAAAGATATGACTCATCATATCCGCCACCCCATTGGCGATCTGGTTTTTGGGGAGGCTGAAAAAGAGTTCGGGATTCATCACCGAAATAAGGGGCCGCAAGAGGGGGCTGCCGTAGCCCAGCTTCATCTGTTTTTCCTCGTTGGTAATCACCGTGGCCCCCGACATCTCGCTCCCCGCGGCGGGGATGGTAAGCACCGTGGCAACTTTGAGGGCCTTATCAATAGGCAGATGCCCTTCATAGACATCCCATACGGAATCTTCACGGTAGACCCCAAGGGCAATGGCCTTGGCGGAATCAATAACGCTGCCGCCCCCCACCGCCAGTATCAGATCTACCCCCTCTTTTCTGGCCAGCTCCACCCCCTGGCGGACCAGGGAAAGCCGGGGATTGGGCACTACTCCCCCAAGTTCCACATAGGGAACGGCCGCCTCTTTGAGGGACGCGGCCACCGCATCGTAGACCCCGTTTTTTTTAACGCTGCCGCCGCCGTAGTGGAGAAGCAGTTTCTTTGTGTGGGGCTTTAACAGGGCGCCGGTTTGTTTATGACTATCCCTGCCAAAGACAATCCGGGTGGGGGCATAAAAGTCAAAATTCAGCATGCTCTACTCCTTTACACAGGCTTTACACAGGCGGCGGTATCGCCGCCTATATCTAAAAATTCCGAACTGCCGGTACAGTCCGGCTAAAAAACGGTGGTATCGGGGTTCTGATCCAGACCAGCAATTCCCGTTAGCCCCGCTATTTTTTCCACATCCTCCGGCGAAAGCTCAAAGTCAAAGACCCGGGAGTTCTCTATTATCCGCTCGGGGGTTACAGACTTTGGCAGGGGAAGATAACCCCGCTGCAGGCTCCAGCGGATACAGACCTGGGCGATACTCCTGTGGTACTTTTCCGCAAAGACCTTCATCTCCGCCGCCTCAAAGATCTTCCCCACCCCCAGGGGACTGTACGCCTCCAGAAGGATATTTTTGCTCCGGCAGTAGTCCACCACAGCATCCTGGGTACAGCCCGGACAAAGGCGGATCTGGTTCACCTGGGGCACGATAGTGGCGGTTTCAAGGAGGGGCTCAATGTGGCGCTGGTGAAAATTGCTTATCCCGATGGCCTTGAGTTTCCCCGCCTTGTAAAGCTCCTCAAAGGCTTTCCAGGTCCCCGCGTTGGCTTCCTGCCAGTTACTGCGGAACTTGGCGGGATTCGGCCAGTGAATCAGGTAGAGGTCAACGTAATCGGTCCCCAGTTTTTTCGCGCTTCCCTCAAAGGCCCTCATGGTGGCGTCGTAGCCATGTTCAGGATT